>NZ_BAABFR010000008.1:0-87266 GCF_039541155.1 Tsukamurella soli | reverse complement strand
CCCGGCACCGTCACGCCAGCGCTGGCGTGACGGTGCCGGGTGGCCCGACGGCTGGTGCGGGCGCGTCCGGCGGTGAGCGGCCCGGTGGCGGTGAGCGGCCGTCCGGCGGTACCGGTGGCGACGTCACCGGTGGTGCGACGGTGCCGGGCGCCCCGACCGAGGCGCCGCAGACGACGCAGGCACCGGCTCCGACGCAGGCGCCCGTCCACACGCAGGCGCCGGAGAACACTCAGGCTCCGGTGCAGACCCAGGCGCCTGAGACCACCGTCGCCCCGCAGGGTGGCTCGGGCGGTTCTGGCGGCTCGGGTGGTGACCACCACGGCGGTGGCGGCGTGACGCCGGGCGGTGGAGCCGCACAGCCCACGGCGACGCAGGTCGCCCCCGCGGTCACTCAGGCTCCCGCTGCGCCGACGCAGGCCCCCGAGGTGACCCAGCAGCCCGCAGTGGGCGGTCATGGCTCGGGTGGCGGCTTCGGGTCGGGCGGCGGTTCCGGGTCGGGTAGCGGCTTCGGCTCGGGCGGTTCTGGCGGCTCGGGTGGCGGTTCCGGGTCGGGCGGCGGCAAGGTCTGCTCGCCAGGCACCACCTGCACGGGATAGCGTGACGCTCTCGGGGAGACCATCGGAAAGGCCCTCTGACCTGCCGATTGGTCTCCCTGAGAGGCGATGCGCTACAGTTCTTTCTCGGTTGATCCCCCATAGCTCAATTGGCAGAGCATTCGACTGTTAATCGAAGGGTTACTGGTTCGAGTCCAGTTGGGGGAGCAGTGTTATTGCAGGTCAGGCCGGGTAATCTACCCGGCCTTTTCTGTTCCCTCAGTCCCAACGGAACGAAAACGTAACGAAAACTCATCCAAGGCCGCCGTGTGGTCAGGCACGATCTGGTTCCGCTCGACGTAGTGCATCCGTGTCACCTCCGTCGACGCATGGCCGGCCTGCCGCGCCGCCGCCTCCAGCCCCAAGCGGCGTTCTACCGCGGTGACGACGGTCTTGCGCAGAGTGTGGGTCTTGATCCAGTCGAGGTCCTCGCCACGCGCCGCTCGCCAATTCCGGTAGACGTTCGACTCCTGCTGCGGGGTCCCCACCGAAGACGGGAAGACCAGGTCCCATGGCAATCCCCGCGCGCGCTGTCTCCGCAGGGCGTCGACGCCCAGAGACGCGACCGTCAGCGTGATCGGGTCGGCGTTGCCCTTCCGAAGCGGCACGCGCCGATTCTTGAAATCGAGATGCCATCCGACGCGCAGCGTCACCGGACCACCATCGTCGAGGCCGTGCACGTCAGACCAGTCCAATGCGAGTACTTCACCGATCCGGCAGCCTGTCGCCAAGAGCAGGTCGAACAACTCCAGGCGGTCCGATCCGCGCCGCGGGCCGTGGTGCTTCGCCCTCTGCCACGCGACTATTCGGTCCCGGATCAACACAGCCTCGTCCGGCGTCAACGCCCGCGGCCTGCGGGTCGACCGCGGGGGCTTGAACGCAGCGAGCACGGGGGAATACTCCATCGCGCCGTATCGGATCGCAAAGGTGCATGCCTGCGAGAGCACAGTGCGTGCCATCTTCACGTTGCCCTCCAGCTCGCGGAGGAACCGATCCACACGCGGAGTCGACAACTCGCGCAGCGTGTTCTCGCCGAGTGCGGGGATCACTACCTTCTCAGCGCAGCGGCGGTAGTGGAAGATGGTGCCCTCGCTTTTGACCGGGTGGCCACCTGCCCGCACAGCGGCCGCATACTCGGACTCGCAGACGCTGAGCCAGTGTTTGAGCAGCTCGGCGACCGTGCTGTCTGGCGTCAGCTCGGCGTCGACACCGCCGGGGCCGCGGCGCCGCTTCTTCAGCTTCGACTTCAGCGCTGCTTTCGCCTTGCTCTCGCTCTGCCCATAGGCCTTCACGAGCCGTGTCGTGCCGTCCAGGTCGCGATAGCGCGCGGTAGCCCGCCACGAGCCCGGCGACTCCTCCTTCACTGCGATCTCACCGTAAGTGCCGATCTCCAGCTTCGGCCTAGCCATGGCGAAGTTCGGTCTCGAACGTTGCGTCTTGAGCGGCGGTCTCGTCGATCTCTCGTTGTGTGGCATCGACCAACTCGCTGATGATCGCGCGGGAGGCGTGGCCGCGCCGCTGCGGTGTCGCACCAGGGCCGGCTCGGTGGTCTCGCTCCTGGCTCCCACTCCGCCCGCCGTACAGGCGGTGGGCCGCGCTGAGGACGAAAGCCTCGGTGCCCGGACCAAAGTGTGCGGCGACCTTGTCTTCGACCGCTCCCCAGCCCGGCGCAAGACGCGAGTCTGCTACTTGGCCGATCATTGGACCTCGAACCGGCGCGCCGGTAAGAGCGTCGCGCCACAGCTGCACGACTTCGGACGTGTTGGTATCAGGTAGCAGGTCTGCCAGATGGACCGGAGTGCTGGACAGCTGACTGATGGCGAGCGCGACGGCGTGAATGGCTCCGAGATCCGGTATGCCCGAGCCCGACTCGACCTGGGCGACCCGCGCTCGTGTCCAGGTGACACCGACCCCTGTGCGCCCGATTGCCCTTGCGAGTTGATCCTGTGTGATCCCTGCTTGTTCGCGCAACTCACGCACGCGTGTACCGAAAGCGGTACCGAAGTCGTCTGCCACATTTTCAATAGTATGCACCACTTGCGCCTGAGTGCAATAGATCATAAGCTAATCAGTAGTTCCTGAATTCTACTCCTGAAGGGGGAGGTATGAGTGGCGCTCCGACACCGGCCGAGGCGGTGGTAGCGATCCAGACGCTTCCTGCTGTCAACCTGATAACCGCCGCGGTAGCCCTCGGTGTGTCCGTATCGACCGCTAGCCGCTCCGTCGCGGCAGGAGCATTCCCGGTGCCCGTGGTTCGGATGGGAGCACGAGTGGTGGTGCCGACAGCGCCGCTGCGTGAGCTTCTGAGTATCGAACCGATGCCGAGCATCGCGTGACGGGTCGATAGATACGCGAAGCGCCGGGCCTGCCACAGCCCGGCGCTTCTTGAAACCGACGTTCGGCGAGAACAATCGAGGTCCACTTATGAGTGTAGCCGGTACCCCCGACATCACGGTGCTTTACACGTACGGGATGCACGTGCTCCCGCTGCCCGCTGGCGAGAAGAGCCCGCGACGCAAGGACTGGCAGCTCGAGCCGAGCATCGACGCCGATCGGGCCGTCGCCCACGTCGAGCGCGGCGGCGGGCTGGGTGTGATCCCCGGCAAGTCGAATCTGATCGTGCTGGACTGCGACGACGCGAAGTCCCGTCGCGCGCTCGCCGAAGCCGGATACCCCATCAGCATCGAAACGGCCGGATCGCAGAACCCGGCGGCGGACCACCACGGCGGAGGGCACGTGTGGCTCGCCGTACCGCCCGGCACGCCCTACCTGCACGCGCGGCACGAGTACACCCTGCCGAACGGCGGGAAGCTGGAGGTGATCGCCTCCGACCGTTCCCTGGCCGTCGCGCCGCCCACCGCGATCGGCGGGTACCGGTACCGCGCCGTCGACGCGATCCGCGTCGCCCCGGCGTGGCTCTACGACGAGACGGTCCCCGGCCCGCCCGGACTGGAACCGATCCACGGCGTGCTCGACCCTTCCAACGCCGTCGTCACCGCGGCGAAGCCGACGCTGGAGGGCGAGGCGGCCGAGCGGCAGGACGAGCTGAACCGGTCGGTCGACTCGATCTCCTGGTCCGACGCACTCGACTCGAACTTCGCGCTGATGGACACCGACAGCAACGGATGCGGGATCTGGCACTACCTCGGCGGGTCCACGCCGAAGAGCCTGACCTGCCACGAAGCCGGATGCCCCGACACCCACGGATCGCGTGTGGCGGTGATCTTCTCCGCATCCGTGTCCACCGCCTACCCGGCGCTGGAGCAGTTCCGCTCCGGCAGGGACTACCCCACCGTCAACGCGCTCCAGCTCGCCGCCGCGGTCCAGCACGGCGGTGACCTGCGCGCCGCAGCGGCGGCGTTCGGCATCACCCTCGGCGGTGGACACGCGGGCCTGATCGGGCTGGACCAGTTCGCTCCCGGACCGGTGCGGATCACCGGCGCCGAGTACCTCATCGACCCGGACCGCCGCCCCACCCCCGCAGCGGTGCGCCCGTCGACCGGGGCGGCGGGCAACGGTGCCCGCGTCGACCTCACCGGCATCCCCGTCGCGGGCACCCCGGTGGCGGAGCCGGAGTGGATGGCCCGCGCCCGCGCCGCCCACGCCGTGGCGAACGGCCCCGTGACCGGGTCCGCGCCGCAACCGATCCCGTCGGGCGGCAACGTCGGCGAGGGGACCGTCGTGCCGGATCACGGCCTACCGTCCGTCGCCCCCGGCGCACCCCACCCGAACGGATCGACGGTCCCCACCGGGCCCGGGCTCGCGCCGGTACTGCCGATGATCCGGCCCGTCACGGCGGGTCCGGGACCGTTTCCAGTAGATGCGCTGCCGGCTGCGCTGCGTGCCTACTGCATCGCGCTCGCCGAGTCGGTCGCAGTTCCCGTCGAGTTGGTCGCTCCGATGCAACTCGCGGTCCTCGCCGCGGGCTGCGGCCCGGCGAACATCTACGTCACCGACGGGTGGGAGAGGGAGCCTGGACCATTGTGGTTCATGGTGGTCGCGCCGCCGTCCACCCGGAAGTCGCCAATCCTCAAAGCGGTGCGTGCGCCGATTGACTCGGCGGTGTCGACCATCAACGAGGAACTCGGCAATGCGCGGCGCGAAGCGGTGATCGAGGCCGAGGGTCTCGAGGAAGCGGCAGTCGTCGCAGAAAAATCCGCGCGCGCTGCGGTGGCGCAGGCAGCTGTGGCACGTGTCCGGGGCGAGCCGACGATCCAGTCCCCCGAGCAGAGTGCTGAGGCGCTGAAGAATGAAGCTGCCAGGTTGCGGGAGATAGCGGATGCCGCCCGCGCCGCGGTACCGCCCTCCGTCGAGCCGGTCTTCACCGACGCCACCCCGGAGGCGATGACTGAGTTGCTGGAGCGACAAGGGGGCCGGGGATTCCTCATCCATCCTGAGGCGTCCGAGATCCTGACACAGGCGACGCGAACCGACACCAAATCGATGGAGACCGCCAAGTTCAACTCCGCATATGACGAGGAGTTCATCTCCACGCACCGGATCGGCCGAGGCATCACCGAGGTCCCTCACCCCTCGCTGTGCAGCCTTCTGATTGTGCAACCGGAGCCGGTGCGGGAGGCGTACGCGCCGAAGTCCGCCACTGGCGTGAAATCACGAATCACCACCAACGGCTGGTCCGACCGCCAGGGATTCGTCCTCGTCCCCGAATCCGAGCCGGACACTCTCGACCGCGACCGATCGATCGATCCTCGGGCGAAGGAGGCATATACGCTCGCGGTATCGCGCGAGTGGGTGCGCACGTACCTGCTTGCTGCGGTACAGCGCGAGCGTCCGCGGTTTCGCCTCACGCCGGAGGCGTTCCAGGTGATCGCAGCTCATTATGACCTCGTCGAGCGTATCAAGCGCCAGCCGGGTGTGCGGGCGGAGGCGTGGGGCAAGGCGGTGGGACGGGCCGTTCGACTCGCGCGGTGCTTCGCCCAGCTCGACGTCGTGAACCTGACCCCCGCTGTCGTGCACCCGGTGCATGCGAAGCACATGGCCGCCGGGTGGGCGATCGCGGAGTGGATGCTCCGGTCGTTCGACGCCGCTACCGGTGCGCCCGAGACGCTGACTGAGGCGGAGTTGGTCGACGCGGCGGCGGTGTTCGTCCTCGAGAAGATCCCGGCGGTCGGCGATTCGATCATGCGGCCGAAGCTGCGCAGCTCGAAGAAGCACGGCCCCTACATCGGCACCGCCATCGACCTGCTGTGCTCCCGTAAGCAGGTCGACGTCCGTGGACAGGGGATCTACCGAATCGGCTGATGGGCTGTGGGTTCCGTTCGAAGGACCGGCAACTGCGATGTCGTAGCAGTGTCGTCGGGATGTCGTCACGAATGTCGTAACTATCTTCGCAGGTCAGCACCGATGTCGTAGATGTCGCAGGGGGTCGCCCGTTGACGGGTGTCGTCTCAAGAGTGAAAAAGTCACGAAGATGTTTAGCGCTGCTATACATCTGCCTGTCCAGGCCCATAGCGTATTGGAACGGAGCACCCCCTGCGACATCTACGACATTGGTGCTGACCTGCGAAGATAGTTACGATATCGGTTACGACAATCAGGCGATGTCGTAGTGCCGTGCAGGATGAGACCGTGACCACGTGCACCGATTGCGGATTCGGATTCGCTGACACTCCGACCTCACGCCGTGGGCATCGCGAGCGGCACGACGTGTGGCAGTACGGTCCGCAGTTGACGGCCACGGCGGCCAGACTGTGGCCCGACGGCGCGATCGCGATCGTCGACGCGCTCACATCGCAACGCGCTCTGCGACAGGCCGCATACGACGCAGCGCTCGCGTGGAGCCGCCCCGCTGGAAGCGGTGGCGCCTCGGCTTTCCCGTCGCCGGAGATTGACGGCGTGCCGGACCGCGCGTACCTCTACCGCGCTGGCGACCGCGTCGTGGGCTTTCTCCGCGCCTGGCCGGCCGACTTCGCCCGCCCGGCGGTGATGGCTGACGACCCCGCCGGCATCAGGTTCACGGGCGAGACGAGGGCGGTCTCGACATGCTCGATCGGGCCGGTCTGGACGCATCACGCCCATCGGCGACAGGGAGTAGCGCGCGCCTTGCTTGCCGCGTTGCTCGCGGATCCGGAACGGATCCCGGGCTCGATTTCGCTCTACGCGCCAGTGTCGGCGGACGGTCGCGCGTTCGTCGCGTCGGTGTTCGGCGCCGAGGCAGAGATCCTAGTGCGGTGGTGAGGGCCTGGGGACCGTCGCCGAACACGGTATGTGTGATCACTCGAGGCGCGCGACTCCACCCTGCTCGACGACGTCTGCAACGAGGTCGCGGTACTGGTCGAGCACTCCATCAGCGTCGAGCCACGGAGCCATGTCGAGTTCAGTCCGAACAGGGACGAATCGTGCGATCGGCAAAGCGTGATCCGCATCGATCAGGTACTGGATCGGTCCGATCTCCCATTCGCGAATGACGAGATCGGTGCCACTTGGCCAACGGACCTGGACCTCGACGTCGACTCGCTGCACCGCAGACCTCGCAGCCAGACCGCGGACGAGACCGATGAAGTCTGCGAGAGCACCCCCCACTCCTGTCGTGGTGATCTCGTTCGGTTGGATGAACTGGTCCGAACCCACGCGCTCCTGTCCTATCGCGGCGGCGAGGACGACGGACCCGTCGTTGTGAATCTCGGCCTGACAGTCCTGGTGTCCGACTGACGGCGCCATGTGGCGGGGGCTGGCCCGCCACTTACGCAAGCCGGTACGTGGATTGTGGACGTCGACACGTGCCAACGGGTGGTTGCCTGCGGGCGCCAGTGTCTGCGCGTGCTGATGTCCGGCGAGGAACACTTCGGTGGCTTCGCGTTTCGTCAGGCGCCGTCGGCCAGTACTGGGTGTGGAGGGTCTCGAGGCAGCGACCAGCCAGGCCCGGGCATCAGTGGGTCTGCCCTCGAAGCCATGCTCCACGAGTTCGTCCAACGCTGTCCGGTCGGTCCGGAACTGCTCGAACCGAGCTCGGTACGCGGCCTCGAGCATCCGTTCGTTCATCCACTGGGTGTCGGGCCCGTGCCTGTACGGGACTTTGAACGAGTCGTCTTTGAAGATGAAGTGGGGTGCCTCAGCCGAGTTCGGAACGATCACGACCAGCGCGCGGTTCTCGCCTTCGACGATCGGCACGACGTCGAGATCGAACAGCGGAGGGGACAGCTGGTTCAAGGCGATTCGGCGGATGTCGCGGACGAAGGTATCGGTGACGCGATCTGGCGTCAGCGGAGACACACCCGACGCCGTGGAACCTGAATCTGAGACACCGAACAGCAGCATCCCGCCGCCTGAGTTGGCCATCGCCGCGAGATCCTTCGGTAGGTCTCCGTCTTTCAGTGCCCTCCCCGGCTCGATGTTCTGTTTGAAGTCGAGGTCAGCGGTCTCGGGGATCCCGTTGTCGACGGCTTGTGTTAGCAGAGCGAATGTGAGGGGGCTCGGATCGGCTCCGAGCGCCCGGTGGAGCGGCGTGAACAAGAGGCGATCGGCGGTGGTCACCGGCCGATTCTAGGCATCCGGGTCCTTGCATCGAATCGAAGTTGATTCTCCCGGGCGGACGCCAGATCGAATGCGGTGTCTGTCGAGCCCACGTCGGGGACCGTCGACGTCCGTAGCCGTTCGGCGTCGGATCGAGCGCGGTCGATCACGCCTGATCCGGTCGGGGACCGTCGATGGGTTTGGTGATCGCCAGTCGTCCACCTAGGCCTGCCGTCCATGATGTTTGTCGTACACAGAAACGATCAACGTTGCACATGCGGGAGGTTGGGCATGGGGTGGAGCGAGTGGCGACATTCGGGAGCAGCTGCGGCGGTGGTCGTGACGGCAACGCTGATCACGTCGACGGGGTGCGCGACGGCGATAGCAGGCAGCCCGGTCGCCGCGTCCTCAGCGGTGCCGATCGACGGTGGAAACTACCCGACCCAGCCGCGGGAGATCCCGCCCTTCGCTCCCGGCGACACAGCTGACCAGCTGCGGCAGGCGTCCCTGATCATCGCAGGAGCGGTGACCAGCCCAGCAGATGTCGACCCCTCATTGAACTGGGCGGTCGCCGATGTCGGGCGGGGGAGCAATGTCGGAGGCTTGGCCTTGATCGATTCGACGACATTCAGTTGGATGGTGCCGGGCAAACTCGCCTTCGATCTCGCGGCGCCGACGTTCTACGGCGGGTACCTCGTCGCCCGCAAGGACAAACCGGGTGGGGGAGCATCGATCTCAGAAGGAGACACGGCAGACAACGACCATCGGACGGTCGACATCGGGGTCATCCGCTACACGTCCGATTCCGACGTGGCAGGTGTGGCCTCCGCTCTTCGTCGGGACCGGGCGGCAACCGCGGCGGTGCAGGGGAGTCTGACGGGCGACGGCCTGCCCGGACATCCCGACGCTGTCGCCGTCGATTCGGACACCGGCCAGGCTCGCCCGGATGGCGGATCGTGGATGGTCCAGCACGGGCCGTACCTCGTGTACGTCTTCGTCGGCGGCGCGGCGACCAGCACGAAATCGCTCGCCGCGCGCATGGTCGACGCCCAGATCAAGCGACTCGACAACACACCGATCGACGAACAGTCGGTATCCGAGCCGGCGTCCGATGACGAGCGGATCCTCTCGTACACGATCCCGGACCCGTCGGATGGTGCGTGGTACTACTCCTCGCGAGCTTGGCTGCATCAGTTCGGTGCCGACTGGAAGACGGACTCGGCGAAGCTGAGCCAGGCGGGCGTCGACCTCGTCGGGGTCGGTGCCGACACGGTTTACCGTGCTGCCGATCCGCAGCGTGCGCGTGCGTTGCTGACTGCGACGTTGCCGACTGCCAGGGTCGTGCCAGGCGGCGTTCCCGGCGTCCCAGGCTCGGTGTGTGTCGCGACGCGGGGCGCGTTCGACTACAAGGACCACTACACCTGCGGAGCGGTGCGAGGGCGATACGTCGCCGTGGTCACCGGCCAGGAGCAACTCGCGGCCGCACAGCAGATGATCGGCGCCGAGTACGAGATGTTGCAACAAGCGTCGTGACGACGAGGATCAAAGCCTCACCGCACTGTGGATGTTCCGGGCACATCATGCGCCGCCGAGTTGGTGCCTACCGCTGCCACTCCTCTGCGAAGAACGATTCGGGGCGGTGGGGGACCGTCGATCCCCGCGGGAACGCGTCTGCGACGTCGGCGACCAACTCTCGGATGATCACGACCGGCGGGTCCCACACACCGGATCGATGGTTGCGGTACTCCGGGTCGAGTTGGTCGTCGCTGAAGAACTCGGGTCGCGGCGCGATCCCGTAGCGTTCGTCCACGGGCTCTCAGCGCCCTGCACGCGTACGTGCTCGGCTCGGTGGCCACCCAGCTGCTCGGAGCGCCGAGCAACGCACCGGATTGACCGAGGAGCAGTGGAAGCACAGCGTCGGCCCTACATCAGCGAGGTCTACATCAGCGAGGTCCTCGCGGCCGGCGAGCACCCGGTGCTCACCCGCCGCGTTCTCGAAGCCGAGGACAGCGACCCCCGACATCGAGTTCGCGTTCGGGCCGGGATGCATTCTCGACGTCTCGCGGCCCGAGAGGGTCGCTGACCGGCCAGCGACCCGTACAACCGGTTCACGGTCCCGACCGCGACACCCATCTGTGAAGAGCCGCGACAGTGTCTACCTCGACGCTGCACGCCTCAGATCACCTCTGGCAGCCGCTCCCGCACCGGACACCCGACAGCTACCGTCGAACCCGTGACCGGCGCAGTGCGCGACTACGGCGTCGCGCCGGATCGGACGATCCGCATCATGAGCGACTACGGCAGCTCCCCGTTGTGGTCCTTCGGCAACATCGGCACGGATACCGTCGGCCTCTCCGCGGACCTGGTCACGCGCCTCGACGACTGGCAGCAGCTGTTCGACGAGCACTTCCACTGGGAGACCGGTTGGGACGACGCCGACGTCTGCACGCGGTACGACGAGCTGGGGCGCGCGCTTCTCCCGCTGGTCAGCGCCGAGCTCCCCGGCTACGCGGTGGAGCTCGACCTGTGGCCGACCGACGGCGGGCGACACTACGTCGGTGAATGGGTGTCGGGCTGGGAGCCGCCACCGCGCGAGGGTTCGCGGTCGGCGTTCAGGCCGTCGCCACGCGGTCCGCAGGCCTAGCGTGAGGACCCGACCGCTCCGCGCCGCCGCGGTGGGGCCTCCGGTCGAGGTCGCCGCCGTCCGATTCCGTGATGGCGGGGAAGCGATCCAGTGAGCGGGGAACCCCGTGGCTCCACCGAGAAACCTGTCGCCATTAGCCGCCTCGCCGCCGTACGGTGGGCAACCGTGAGCCTGTACGTCCGACCGAGCATCCCGGTACGTGAGTACCGCGACGAGTCCGGGGCGGTGATCGAGTACGGCACCCGGTGGGGCGCCGCCTCACCGCCGAACGACAGCTACTCACGCACCAGCAACCTCGACCGGTTCGAACCCCTCCACGCGGTCGCCGGCGCGCTGATCGACCACCTGGCGGACACGTACGCGGTCACGGTCACACCGGTCGCGGCGGACGACACCGGTCGCCGTCACACGACGATCAAGACGCTCACCATCGCACCCCGATCAGTCGATGCCGCGCCGCTGCTGCTGCGGTTGACCGACTTCCCGGCGGTCGAGGTTGCCGCCGGCATCACCCACCATGTCGTGTACCCCGACTGCGGCTGCGACGCCTGCGACGAGACCTGGGAGGACGCCGCCGCCGACCTGGAGACGCTGGTCCTCGCCGTCGCCGCTGGAACCTTCAACGAGCAGATCACCCTCCCCACCCACTGGAACATCGCGGGCGGGAAGGCGTCGGTGCACCATCAACTCGCGGCGCCGGACGGCTCCTACCGCGAGTCGAGTGAGCACTCGGTCACGTCGACCGACGAACTCCGTGCCGCCGCAGCACGGCTCGACGCCCGCCCCGACCGATGCTGGCAGCCGTGGACACGGCGATGACACCCCGATGCCCGCCCATGTCAAGCCGACAGCGATACGCCGGGTACACCGGTTCGTCGTACCGTGAACTCATGTCCGACCGCGGCCCGCTGACGCTCTTCTCGATCACGCTCGCCTGCGGCCTGCTGGTGATCGTTGCCAGCGTAGTCACGCACGATGTGCTCGGCATCGTGTGCGGGCTGGTGATCAGCGGCACCAGCACCGCCCAGATCGTCGCATTGCGGCGCAGGAGGACGGCACGCGGTATCTCGCACCCGCACCGACCGCGGTGAGGTGAGGATCCCGATCGCTCCGCGCCGCGGTGGGTCCTCCGGCTCCGGCCCGGCTCGAACGGGCAGCCACCCTCACCGTGCGCGGTAGGTCGCGCCCTTACCGGGTAGACGCGACTTGGGCGGAGTCGGTGGGTGACGCTAGAGGTTACGGGTCGGGGGCGCGACCGGGTTACTGGCCGCCGCGGCGTCGGTTCGCGGCGACTATGTGAACCACTTCGCGCGCGCAGCGTCGGGAATTCGAGCCGCCGCGAGCCGCCGCGCGTCGGTCGGATTCATGTGCAGATCACCGCCTGGTGGCACGTTCAGCATCCGACCGTCGTTGAACCCGCGGAACTCCAGTCGCTCCTTCGCCGGCTCGACGTCACGCCACTGCATCCCGTCCTGTGCGATCAGCGTCGGCTCCGAGCGGCGCCGCTCCCAACACGACGCGGCAGCCGATGTCAGGTCGCGGATCAATTCCACGGTGCTGTCGCACAACCCATCGATCGTGCGCACACTGTCCTCCTGCAGCAGCGCGCCGTTCAGACCGGGCCGCGCCGCGTACACCATCGTCTGCACCGTGCTCCACTTCGGCTGCTGAAACAACGGGTGCACAATGGTTCGGTCCTTCAGCAGGATTCCCCATTGCGTCCCTGGCGGTCGGTGCGTCATCGCGTTGCGCGTTTCTCGCAGCCACTTGAGCCAGTCGGGTGGTCCGTAGTCGCCTAGCCGCGTGAGGGGCTCAAGTAGATCGACCTGGAGCGCGCGTCCCGGGGAGCCGCCCGGCTCGGTACGAGGCTTATTGGGCGGCTCCGACGCGCCGAACTCACTCAAGAGCTTCGGGACGACCTTCCAATCCACCGTCTCGACGTTCGCAACTCGGAATCCTCCGACGATGACCAACACAGCGGCCAGCCGGTCGAACGCCTGCGCAAGGTGGAACAACGCGTGCTCCGCCGAGGTCGCAGCACGTAGGTCCCTCTCCCTGTCGCCGGGTGCGTCGAATACCGCCCGTGCGAACTCCTCCGCAGACGCACGCACCGAACGCCGGCGCAGGGATTCGATTGCGCCCTTCACCCGGACTTGTCGCGAGTACCGCACCTGGGCGTGCTCACGAGCGGCCAGCGCCGCCGAGCACAGCGACGCGGACGTCCCGTGGACGGACTGCACCAGGTAGTCGGCTATCAACACCCGCGTCTTCCAGTCCGCTTCGCCAACCCACCAATCGAAACCCGTTCCCTGTTCGACGTCGAGCTGCGCGACGAGATCATTGAAGAGCTTCCCCAGCACGTCGGTAGCGCCACGGACACGCGCTGCATAGTCGTCTACCACGGGAACACGTTAAGGCGTGCGCTGTTCCGCGGCACCGGGTCCGCCCTACAGCCGCACGTCCCAGCTCGCCAGCACCCGCGTCGGGTCGCCCGGGTCGGCCACCTGCACCGTGTACTCAGGCTCCCTCGACCCGAGCGGGACCGCGACGTAGCCGTGCACCGTCCGCCCCGGAATGACCGTGCCGATCCGCAGCGGCGGCATCTTTCCGATCGCGGTGTAGTCGACAGTCGGGTCACCGCCGTGCACGCTGTCGTCCTGGTCCGGGTACGCCGCGGTCACCGCGCTCTCCGAGTAGGCGAACGGCTTGCTGCCGGTGCCGCGGATCGTGACCTCGACGACGAGGCACGGCAGCGCCCCGGCGCAGTCCTGCGGCTCCCAGGTGATGCTGTTCAGCGCGACCGTCGCCGTGGCCGCGTCCGCCTCGGTGACCGCCTTCGCCGGTCCGTAGCGCCCAGCTGTGGATGCCGGAGCCGCCGCGGTCCTCAGGACGGAGTCGGGGCGCGGGTGCGCCGACCCGGTCGACGAGTTCGTCGACGAGGTGGAAGGCGCCGTCGAGCTCGTCGGGGGAGCAGCGTCGGTCGAGGCTGACGTGCCCGTTGGCTTAGCCTTCGATGGAAGCAGGTTCCCGAGCACGCCGGCGCCGAAGAACACGACGAGGAGGCCGATCAAGACCCAAAGCCACGTACGTCGCCGGCGTCGGCGCACTGCGAGGTCGGTCACGGGCATGCTCGTCTCATTCCTAGTCCCTGAGCTTCTTCGTCAGCTGCACGCCGTCGAACTGCGCAGCATAGGCGTTGATCGCGTTCCGGAACGCCAGGTACTTCGCGGCGAAGTCCGCCCGGCCGCCAGGCGCGGTCAGGTCGTCCGAGTCGGCGGCGTCGGAGAACGTCGACTGGGTGGTGCGCGCGGCGTCGCGGATCGTCAGCGAGTAGCAGCCGATGAATGGGATGTCCTGCACCAGGCCGAGGGTGTCTCCGCCGCCGGTGTCGGTGGCGAGGGTGTCGGCGGCGTCGGTGAGGTCGGCGCCGCCTTCCACCGCGGTGTTGTAGACAGTGACGTCCTGCGCGACCCGGGCTGCGTACTTCGCGTATGTCGCGCGGTCCTGGTCGGGAACGTCGAACTGCCAGTTGTGAGCGCATCCCGGCTTCGCTGGCTGAGGCACCTCGGATTGCGATGTCGGCGACGCCGTCGGGGAGCTGCTGGACCCGCATGCGCCAGTGAGAGAGCCGGCAGCCAGCAGGACGACCAGAACGGCGAATCGGAGCTTCACCGGACGGTTCTACCGCACCGACGTCCTCCACCGTCGCGTATCCGGTCCACCCCGACCTCGACGGCAGCGTCAGGTCAGGAACGGCCAGACGATCGCATGGCCGGACGCATCGCTGAGCACCATGTCCTCAAACTCGTTGCCTTGCTTATCGGACAGCGCGACCCTCACCGATGTGCCCGGCCAGGTCGATTGAGGGTCCACAGCGCAGTACGGCTGGCACGGATTCCGGATCCAGGTGCCGTGCCCGACGGCGGCTTCGGTGTTCCAGAAGGACCAGGTGATTCCGACGACCACACTGCCGGCGTCGGCACACGTGAGCACCAATCTCGTCGGTCGCAGAAGCTCCTGGCCGCAGTCGTGCGCGTAGGTGATTGCCAGCGGGGTGGCCTCAGCTGTCGCTGGGAGCACCGCCGTTCCGGCCATCATCGCCGCTGTGGCGGCCGCGTAGACGAGTTTCCTCACGACCGGCGACAGTACGGTCTGCGACGACGTCGCGCAGCGAATCCGGCGAGCCGCCCGACGCCCCATCCGATCCGTTCCGGTTCTTCGTCCCCCGAACGGATGGACCTCCGCCTAATTCTGTGCCATGTAGCCGCGCTGGCGGGAGATCGAGGAGGCCCTGTCCCAGCACCGCCAGGTGCGCCTAGTCACCCCGCACCCGTCGCGCGATCTGCTCTCCGCTCGCCACCCCGGTCCCCCGCAGCAGCCGCCACCACGCCCGTTCCCGGGTCAGCAGCGCTTCCACGTCGGGCGGCAGGGCCGGCACGCCTTCGAGGTCGTGATCCTGTTCGTCGCTCCATCAATTGGACGCACCGGGTGCAGGATCGGTTCCGAAGTCGCGGACCTCATAAGTCACGCGAGGTTCGGGGTCCACCGCGGCGGCTTCTCGTAGTCGGCGCGCATCCTCGCCTCCATCTGAACAGACTGCTCGCGACCAGGGACAGCCCGCACCAGCCAGTTGCCGTACGGGATGAATCCCTCCTTGACCGCGTGCTCCAGGTCGGTGGCGAGGTCGTCGACCAGGCCGTCCAGTCGACGACGGTTAACGATGCCACCGAGGAACGTCGTGTCCCCGCTCGGCTCGACTCCATGGACCTGCATCATTTTCTCGTCGTCGTAGGTGTACCGGATGAAGCCGAAGCCGTCCTCGACCCACGCGCCGACGTAGTGGAACGTCAGTCGCCTACAGTAGTTTCCCCAGCGCGGATGGTCACCGACGTCGGTGGGGTCAAAGCGCATCTCGAACCAGTCGTGCGGGTCGCAGGGCCGGCCCAGTGCCGCGCCGAATATTGCGGCCAGGTCCGCTTGTTCAGTGCCGGTGGCGTGGCGTTCCACGCCGTCCCGTGATGCCTGCGCCCCATCCATCTCGTCGGTCAGCACATACGTGGTTTCCGTGCCCGCATCAGTCACCGTGAACCTTCCGGCGTCGAAGTCCACCGCGACGTCCAGTGGCCTGTCGGCTCGCCTGACTGCGGGCACCTCGACCGGTGGGGGCGGCAGCAGCCTTGCAGCGTCGATCTCGCCGAGAACCTTGTCGATGACCGGGTACTCGCTGCGACGCTGGAGCTGGTTGGCGAGTCCGACGCTCATTCCCAGCTCCCAATCGGCGGCCATCAGCGTTCGCTTCCGGGGAACCTTCGCCACGTCGCTGAGGATCAGCGCGTACAGGTCGGCGTCGACGCCGAAGTCGCTCGCGCGGCGCTTCAGGTATCCGTTGGCGTCGCGCTCCGACATCCGGGCCTCGACTGTGAACCGTGCGGCGACCAATCGGGTGTGATCGGGATGTCCCGATGCACGTCCGCCCCGGTAGCGGGTCCGCCAGACGAACTGCAGTAGCTCGGCGCGGGTCAGCGGGCGCGCCTGTGCCTCGTGTGCCTGTCCAGATCGCACGGGTGCCCCTCCCAGTCCAGTGTGCGCGTCAGCCTAGACCACCGCCGAATCACCTCTGGCACACAGAGAGGCAGCGCTGCGCCGGGACGTGGATCGCGCCTCGCGCAGGGCTGTACGTAGCGTTGATATACGAAACCGACGCAGATCGGATGCATTAGGGAGTCGCTCGTGCACTTCCTGGTCACCGCGGCGGCCACTGACCATGCCCGGCCCCCGGGCGATGGAGGCATCGCCGGACACCCCGCCTAAGGCCGCCTAAGGCCCGCTTGTCGATCGTTCGGTGTACGACTCAGGTGATGAATCGAATATATGCTCCGGGCCGGTCGCCACGCGCATACCCGGGTGACCACGTCGACCGCCGTGCAGGGCAGTCATGGTCACGTCCTACTGGGGGCTTGACGGTGGCCAACCCGGAAGCAGGTGAGTCTCGCGATCGGCCGCCGTGAAGCCCGACGTTGTCGTCGTCGTACTGGAACTCAGACGGGTCAGTGCTTACCGACCCGGCGGGTCGACGTCACCTCGACCCGGTTGTCGCCGTTGGGGTCCGCGTCGAGTCGTTCCTGCTGCGAACCGGGTTCTCCGCTCCCGAGCATCGTCGCTGCGGTGTGCTGATCGATCCCACGATTCGCCTTGGCCCACGCGTCGAGTTGATCTGCGAACGACTCCGCGGACGCGGATGCGGTCTCCATGTCGATGCCGACGCGGTCCCAGACAGCGGTCATCGCATCGACGGTCCCCTGGTAGATCGGAGCCACGCTTCCGTCGCGCGTGAAGCATGTGGTCTCGCGATGCAGAGCCTCAAGCACTGCGGCCCTGCGCTTCTGAGCCTCGTTGCGCAGTGCCTGCGCCTTGGCTCGGATGTTCGCGGTGTGCGCGAAGAAGGCGTCGTAATCGCGGACCGCATGATCTGGCATCGGAACCCCCTGCTTCGGGATGATGTGATGCCGCCAGTGTGGCACAGAAATGAGGAATGCTCGAGCGGCCCGGGATCCGGTGCGGTACAAAGACGCTGAGATCACGGATCATATGTCGGTCCGTATCGCGGTTCGTATCGGCCACCGTATCGCGTTCCGTATGTTCGTGTCGGACTCCGTATCTCGATCCGTATCGGCCTCCGTATCGCATTTCGTATCGCGACGGCCATGCATCATCTCCGCACGTAGGCGCGCACATAGGTGTGCATACGGGCAGTGTCAGCCGGGGCAGTGATCGAGACCATCTGTATCGCTACAGGATCGGCGCCGAATCGGCCGTTGCGGAAGGCGTCCGTATCACGGCGGGATGCGTCGCGATGATGCGACGTACGGTGCTGGCCGACACGCCCCAGGAATGGGTCAAATCAGTGATGCTCCAGCCTTTTCGGTGCATCGCTACCAATGCAGCCGCGGCGCTCGGCGTCAGGGCGGGGGGCCGGCCGCGCCGAGAGGTGTCAGGTTGACTCGTCATGAGTGTTGAGCGTACCGCGGATTTCGATACGGACCGTGGTGTCGGTTCCATGACATTAATTCCCGCACAGGGCTTTTCGATGCTGGTCAAAATCCGGATTGGTCGTACACTCGACTCGCGATGACTGCGGAGATGGGAGTGCAGAAAATGACAAGCGCGATTCTCGGTGCAGGAGAAGCCCACTGCGTTCGCTGTGGGCTGACCGCTGACGAGGCGACTGCGCTGCTCTGGCGGGTGGCGTCGGCGGTGCTCGAAACGAACGGTGGTGGGCCGACGTGTGCTGCGTGCACAGCCGATCTCGCGGAAGCGGCTGGCAGCCGGAGCGGTCTGATCGAGCAGCTGCGTCGATACGCGCTGAGTGAGGTGCAGTGATGACCACCTTCTCCGATGCGACGCGCGAGACGCAGCTGTACATCCACACGGTGGCGTCCGCGTTTGCTGCTTGGCATGAGGCGACGATCCCCGCCGAGATGGCCGCGGTCCGACGGCCGGAGACCAAAGAAGAAGCGGAGGCGTTGATCGCCGCACTGATCACGACCTTCGAGGCCAACGGTGCGCGCAAGAAGATTGCCCCCAGCGGCATCCACCCGGCCACCATGGGCCGCCTGCTCGCGGAACGGGGAGAGCGGTACGACGCCCAAAAGCGCACGTACACCACCTCGCAGGGCTTCGACGCGATGGTCGGCTTGTATCTGGAAGAGCGAGCCGGAGAGGGAGAGCACTGATGGGGTTCTGGGGCGATGTGGCCGCGAACACCGGCGGTGGAGCAGCGATCGGAGCGGGCGTCGGAGCAGTCGGCGGAGTCGGCGTGCTTGACGCCGTCACGGTACCGGTCGGTGCGATCGGTGGGGCGATTATCGGTGCGGCAGCAGGAGTGGGCGAGTGGGCGCTATTCGACGGGAAGCCGAAGCCGAGCGCACCAGCGAAACCGCCCGGTCAGTGGGACCAGCCGGACGGAACGAGCACTCAGATCCTGCCCGGAACGGCGAAGGACATCAGCGGCGTAACCGATCTCGACAGCAAGCTCGACGCGGTCAATTCGCAGATTTTCGCGTTCGAGGACGGCCCGACCGGCTCGGTCTGGAATCAGAATCCGCCGGACCCGCTCGACATCGCTGATCAAGACGCGACTACGACGACCGCCGCGTATATCAAGGCCGTGGCGGATCTCGCCGGTCAACTACAGACCGCCGCCGACGCGTCCGGCGAACAGAAGGTCGCCGAACAGATGCAGCGGCTATCCGCGTATATCAGCGCGGTCACCGGCATGCAGCCCGCTGCGGCGACGGACCAGCTCATGGCGTCCTCGGGCGGAGCAGCTGCATGTTACAGGGCGCTCACAACCCTGAACGCGAACGTGCGGAAGCAACTCGCCGACCAAGGCGCGATCAACAGCACTGACGAGGGGAGGAGACTGACCACTGCGGTGAGCGCCGGACAGAGCGCGATCGAGACCGCGAACAGCGCTTTGGGGGCTGCGTACAAGCCGTCTACCTCGGCGGCACTCGGCGCGAGCACACCTAACACGCCGACCATTCCGTCGACGCCGACACCATCAACACCGTCTACCCCGGAATCGACGTTCGCCCCGACGCCGTCGTCGTTCACACCTTCGTCGAGCACCCCGACCACCCAGACCCCGACGTCGCAGACGCCGACACAGAAGACGGACCCGAACAGCAGTCTGTCCCCGTCGGATCTGCTCAAGGCGCTGGGCAGCTCCACACCCTCCTCCACCCCATCGACGGGCAGCGGCATGTCGATGCCGAGCATGCCGAGTCTGGGTGGCGGGTCGTCCACGCCGCAGACGTCGACCCCGCAGACCTCGACGCCGACACCGAGCACACCGAAGTCGAACACGGACAACGGCGACTCGGATCTGGCGAAGCAGCTGAAGAAGCTGAACTCGCAGAACACCAAGCCGGATCAGACCGCGGCGAAGGTCGACACCCCGCCCACGACGTCGACGGACACCGTGACGGGGCAGAAGCCGGGCCAGGCGGCGCCGACCGGCGACGCGACGGCGACCCCGGCGGTGGCGGCGACGCACATCGGCTCGCCCGGCTCGGTGCAGCAGGCCACCGACCACAAGCCCGGTACGGCCGCGGCTGCGGCGGCGAACCCGCCGGTCGACTTCAAGGGCACGAAGGTCACGATGCCGAACGCGCAGCTGAGCAAGCTCGGGCAGGAGTTGGCGGGCGCCGACCCGAACCATCCGCTGTCGCTGGCGGAGGCGTGCCAGAAGGCCGGGATCACCCCGCCGGTGCCCGGCCAGGACCCGGGCCAGCAGGTCGCACCCGACCAGGCCAAGGCGGGCGACCTGCTCGTCGCGGGCGGGAAGGACTACCTGTTCCTCGGCAACGACAAGTACTACGACCTCCAGACGTACAGCGTGGTCTCCGGCGACCAGGTGCCGCAGAACCTCGGCGACAGCGGCGGGTTCTTCCACCTGAACAACCCGTCGGAGGCGGCGGGTGCGGCGGCCGCGGCCGGTACCGCCCCGACGTCCGGGCCCACCGCGGGCGTGCAGTACGGCGTCCCCGGCGGTGACCAGTCCGGCCTGCCGCAGAACGGCGGCGCGACACCCGGCCACACCGGCACCGGTGCGGGCGGCGGCGCTGCACCGGGCGGCGGCTCCAGTGGATCCGGCGGCAGTGGGGGATCGGGCACCGGCGGTTCCGGATCGGGCACCGGCGGCGCCGGGACCGGCGCAGGCGGATCGGGCGGCGGGTCCACCACCCCCGGCCAGCAACAGCAGCCCACCCCCGTCACCAGCAGCGGCCAGCCCGGCGTGCCCTCCGGCGGCGCGACACCCGTCGGCTCCGCCGCCAGCACGAACACCGGGGCGGGCAGCAGCACCGCGGGTGGCAGCGTGCCCAGCGTGGGCGGCGGGGACATGGACCCGAGCGCTGTGACGCGATGAACCTGACACCGAACGGAGACAACGAGAATGAGTACTGACCAACCGGTCACGATTCGAGACCGCGACGGCTTCCAGCAGACGATCGCGAAGATGCGTCAGATCTCGCAACAGCTCCGCGCAACTTCCCCGGAGGCGGCAATCGCCGCGGTACGGACCGCCGCCACCAGTCCGGACACGGGGACCATCGCTCCAATCTACAAGGGGACCGTCGACGCGTTCGGCACAGCGATGGGCAACGCGCAGACCCGCGTCACACAGCTTTGCGATAGCACCGACGCGGTGTGCGCAGTCTTGGAAGGCTTTCTCACCGGGGTCACTGGCAGTGACACAGGGACGGCGCGAACCGTTAGTGCGACGGGCTCCGGTGGCACTACAGCGGCGGCGAGCCCTCTTGTGGGAGGGCAGAAGCCGCTGATCGCGAGCACCGTTCCGGCTGGCGTGTTGCCGGCGCACACAGACGGCGGTGGCGCGGTGCAATAGGCCGCTTCACGAGAGGCCGAGGTTCAGCGACCAGCGGTCGAGAATCGGCGCGAGGTAGGTGGCCCGATTGTCCTCGACGGTATCGCCGCTGGAGAGCAACCCGATCGCGTAGGCGTGACCCGCCGGGTCGACGACGAAGACTCCCGACCCCGAATCGCCGTGAACCGCAGGGAGATGGACGCCGAAATCGCTTGCGGTCGTGTCGGTGAGAGTTCCGCACACGAGACCGACGTGCCCTCCCATCATGCATACGGGGGTGCCGTCGCCGAGCGCGCGGACCTGCGACACAGAGAGTCCGCCGACGATGCCGATCCCGGGCGCGACAGTTCCCCGGAACTCGCCTGCGTGTTGGATCGCGGGCGGGAGATAGATGATGCCCGCGTCTGCGGCGGTTCCGTCGGCGTTCCGTGTCCCATCGCCGACAGGCGAGTTGACGGCGGCGGCGAAAGGTTCGAGGCTGATCTGCTCACCATCTGTCGTCTTCATGTACACCGTGGCTCCCTGCGCGCCGACGCAGTGGCCCGCCGTGAGGTAGCCCACGGTCCCCGCGGCGGATCCGTTCTGACCGATCACGGGCCAGCCGATCGTGCACTGTTCCGCCTCGGTAGCGCTCGACGGCGTGTAGATCGACACACCCATGCCTGGCTCGTCGCCGGTGCTCCCGCTTGAGACGATTCCTGAACCGGATGTCCACGCGACCCACGGACCCGGTGGCATGGGGACCGTCGCCCCATCGGTTGTCGTACTTCCTGCCTCGGGTGCGCCAGACTCGGCCGGGGTGGGGGTCGTGCCGGCGCCTGACTGCCCACCCGCGAGGATCGAGACCGCGGCTGCGGCATCGCTGTTCATCGCGGCGGCGGCTCCGTTGCCGGGTGCGTGCGTGGCCGGGGCCGGGACTGCCTCGCCGCCGCACGCGGACGTGGCGAGAACAGCGGCAGTAAGAACAGCGGTAGCAGCGTGGCGGAGGCGCATGGCTTCAGTGTCTGTCGTGACGCTTGGCGCAGGCCTAAGAACTGGCGGCGTCGAGCCCGCGCGTCCCGGTCGAAGCGTGCCACATCGCGAACGCGTTGCTGATGCAGGCGTTCACAACGTCCTGCAGCCGGTCGACCGGCGCGGATCTCCACCCATCGCTGATCCCGAGGTACACGAGTTGCCCGCGGTACACGAGTGCGAGGATGCCGGGGTCGTCGAGGTCGTCGGCCCAGAATCCGACGGCAGAGGCGGCCGACGCGGCCGACGCGGTGAGGGAGTCGGCCGCAGCGTGGGCGGCGGCGAGCAGCTCGGAGGTCATGGCCCGATGATGCACCCGCGCACCGACACTCAACGAGCGTGGCGCGAACATCGATGCGGTTCCGCATTGAGGCCGTTCGGCGGACCAGCAGATAGCTCGACCACAGCTGCCGATATGGCGGGACGAAGCCGAAGGGGCGAGGCTTCAAAAGCTGACTGATGTGGCAACGGATTGGTACGTTTCCGCGCATGACGAGGAGTGCGTGGGTGATCCGGGCCGGGCGCTATGGCGAGCGTGACGCATGGGCCATTGACCGTGGGGTGTCCGGCGGCGGCTGGCAGGAGCTGCCCGATCTGACCGAGTTCACCACGCGGAGCGAAGTCGAAGGTCTGGTACACGAGGTCTACGCATTGGAGAGCCAGGGAACTCGAATCTCGTACACGGGTCAGGTGTGGGCGCTGCGCGGGCGCATACAAGTTGGTGATCTGATGGCCCTTCCGCTGAAGACGACCCGCGATATCGCGCTCGGCAGAGTGACTTCGGCGTATCGATACCTCGCAGATGAGCCGGATCCCGCGTGCCGCCACGTGGTCGACGTGGAATGGCGGCGCCACGTGTCGCGAACGGTGATCAAACAGGATCTGCTCTACACGCTGGGTAGTGCGTTGTCGACGTTCTCACCCAGCCGCAACCACGCTGCGGCTCGGCTTGAGCATCTCCTGAATGCCGGTGAGGATCCTGGCGCGCCGTTGGTAGGGACGGGCGCTGGCTCGACATCTTCCGTGTCCCACTCCGGAGAGGACGACGTCGTTGACGAGCCGGAGACACGTCCGGATGTGGCCGAACTCGCGCGGGATCAGATCACGACGAGGATCGGTGAGGAGTTCTCCGGGCACGGATTCGCGCACCTCGTGGCCGAGCTGCTGCGGGCCGAGGGGTTCGAGACGGACGAGGCCCCGCCTGGCCCCGATGGTGGAATCGACATCACCGCGGGCCGGGGACTTCTCGGGCTAGAGTCGCCGAAGCTGATCGTCCAGGTCAAGACCGGACAGGTCGCAGCCGAGGTCGTCGCGCAGCTCAACGGGTTGGTCGCCACGCACGGTGCCGATTACGGACTGCTGGCGACCTGGGCCGGTCTGTCACGTCCCGCCCGAGAGACGGTCCGGCACCAGCGGTTCCGTGTCAAGGTGTGGGATTCCTCCGATGTTGTCGAAGCGGTGCTCCGCAATTACGAGAAGCTCCCCGACACCATCACGTCGAGGCTTCAGCTGCAGCGCGTGTGGATGCTCCGCGACCCGGCGTGAGCGTCCAGAAACCGGTAACCACGCGCGCGACGCCGCGCCGGGGTGAGACCGCGACACGCGCCCGCATATCGTGTCAGCCTGCGATGCGTGGGCTCGGCGACACCGCGAACGCTGGGCCGTAGGTCGTGTCAGCGTTCATGCAGGCTCAACCCGGCCAGCGCGGATGTACCGGAACGCTGTCGCTCGGCTCACCCCGAACATGATGCACAGCTCAGCGATAGGCTCGCCGCCGCGATACAGCCGGACGAGCCGTGCTTGCTGCGCGGCCTCGAGCCTCGGCGGGCGGGTGGCCGGCAGACCGCGGGCGACTCGGGCGGACCGGCTCGCGGCGCGCCGTTCCTTTCCCAGCTCCAACTCCAGCTCGGCGAGGCTCGCCATGATCGCGGCGATCGCCCGCCCGGTCGCGGTCGACGTGTCGACACCCTCCCGCAGCGCGACGACGGTGATTCCGCGCGCGGTGAGATCGGCGACGGTGGCCGTCACCTCCGCGACGCTGCGGCCGAGCCTGTCCAACGCTGCGACGACGAGACGGTCCCCACGGCGCAGCCAGCCGAGCGCTTCGGCCAGCCCGGGCCGCGCGGACCCGGCTGCGCCCGACAGTTTGTCGGTGAAGACCCGGTCGGGCTCGATCCGCGCGGCGACGAGAGCATCGCGCTGTTGGTCGAGCGACTGGTGGTCGGTGGAGACGCGGAGGTATGCGGCGGTGGCGCCTGCGCCTGCCGCAGCGGCGTCGGAGTCGGTCACGCACCGAGTCTCACACGCCGTACCGACAAGATCTGAAACTCTATGTGTGAGACCGGGATCTGAGACTGTGCGACCTGCGACGATCGTCGCCGCCATCGTGCCGTCCGCGGTCGTCTCAGATCTTTAGATCTGAGATCCTCACCGTAGGCGCCGTGGCCCCCCAGCGCCGTGGCCCCCCAGCGCCGCGTCCGGTCAGAGGCAGCGGCGCGAGGTGAGCGCACCCGAATCGTGCCGTGTCGTACCGGCGGCGCACCATCACCGCCATGAAACTCATCTCTCACCCGGATCCTCATCAAGGCGACCGCGCCCGCCGAGCTCGCCCATGCCCTCGGTTCCGCGGCCGGCGTCGACGCCACGAATGCGCGGATCGCCGGCCAGGCCCTGCACACCGTCCGAATCGGCGGCGTCCGAGTGGACGTGATGACTGGCACTCCGCGCCTCGCCGTCGTCGACGTCACCTCAACCGACGAGGCTCTGGGCCGGCTGCAGAACGGGTGGCAGGACCGGAGCAGCTACGCGCTGCGCAACACCGGCCTCAGCCGCATCCTCGTCCGCGGCGCCGATGCGATTGTCGAGGCACCGTCCGCAGACCCGGACACCGCCCGCGTGACCCGCATCCTGGTGAGCACGCCGCAGCCTGAGCAACTCGCCGCCGCGCTCGGGGAGGCCGCCGGCGTCGCCCCAGCGATCGGGCCGATTGGGGGCACGGACACCGTGATTCACCGGGTGCGCGTCAGGACCGTCACTGTGGAGGTGATGGGCGGCTCGCCGGGGGTGCCGGCCGTGGACCTGGCCGTCGACGACCTCGCGGCGGTGCGGGACCGGTTGGTCGCGGCGTGGTGCGCCGGCGATCCCTTCGTGATCAACTTCGTCGGCGGGATGCGCCTCCTGCTGCGGGCCGTGGCGTGATCGTTGAGCTCGTCCTCACGACAGGAACCGTGCCCCGACAGCGGTCGGCTCCTTTGCCCTCCGCGGCGGCGACCACTACGTACACCCCTCTTGGCGAGGGCTGCGATTATGGCACCGAGCGGGTCAACCACGTCAGTCGCTCTCGGCCGATGACAGGACTTCATCCTCGGTCGGTACGGGCGACCAGCCGAGGTCACGGGCGATCGTCGCGATGTTGGCGCGCACGAACCCGAACTTCTGGTAGTCGAGGCACCCTGCTTGCAGATCATCTGGCGCCATCCCGGCGTGGAGGAGCAGGAAGATGCGCAGAAGCCACGGGGTCACCATCGACACTACTGCCCACCGGTCGATACGTTCGGACAGTGGGTCCTTCTCGTTGTCCAGTACCGCGTGGTGCGCAAGCTCGTTGCGGGCTCCGGTCAAGACGGCGACCAGATCGGGAATGGATTCGGCGAGCTGCGGAACCGCCGAGAGGACCGGTCCGACGACATCACGAGCGCGGTCTCGGAAGTCCACGTCTGAGAAGTGCCCGACCGCAGTCCTCACAGCGGCACGAACTGCGTCTGGCTCCAAGTTCTCCTCGGCTGCCGCCCGCTCGGCCGCGCCGACGCTCGCCGCCTTCTTCACCCGATCCAACGCGCCGCCGGTCGCGTCCGGGAACTGCGACTGGGCGTACTCCGGGAAGCGGCGGTGCAGCCCCTCGATCAGGGATGTCGCGACCAAGACCTCGGCTTGGACTGCCGACTTCACCGGCTCGATGACCGCCCACGCGAGACCGTCGAGACTGTCGTTGAGCGCGATCCACGCGGCGAGACGGTCTACGGTCAGCTCCTCACGCGGCAGCAGCGATACTCCAACTCCCGAGACCGGCGCGCAGAACGCCCTGCCGTGGACGACGAGCCACTTGCCGTCGCGCTCGATCCGCACGTGCGTCGCCCGGGTGACCAGTTGACGGTCCAGTGTGAGGCGGGCTAATCCGAGGCAACCCGACACCACCCGGCTCTCCAGATTCGGCAGGGTGCGAGGTGACGCTGAGTCGTACACCAGCCACATGCCGTCCTCGGACGATTGCGCCGTGACGGTCGAGTCGTCGTCCGGGACTGTGCTCGTCGTCCCGTCGACCAGGTGCGCCGTCCAGTATGGGTCGTCCACTTGGAACCGGACCGAGGTGTAGAGCTGGTCCTCGGGTACGTGGGCGCCCGTGACGACTGTTCGAGCGACATAGCGGGGCGCACCGTGGTACCCGGAGCCGCCGTGATTCTGCGCGTAGAGCAGGCTCACGAGCTCGCCCGAATCGAGTTCGCCGTGCAGGATCGTCGGCGCGAATGCGGCGACAGACTTCGCGGGGTCACCCGACATGGTGATGGTTATTCCCGTCGGTGTGACTTTCATGGTCGTGGTGGGATCGTCCTTCACCACGCCGTCGATGGTCACCTGTGCCGACTCACCGACCGCCGACACGTAGTCGCCACGAACGCGTTCACCGCCAGTGGACTGGAACCACCCATTCCCATACTGCTCCTCGCTCACCGGAACAGAATTGCATCCGGACCCGTTCGGTGGAGCCCATCCGACCGGCACACTTCGCCTCGCGTTCGGCCTGCGCGCTCCACACGGTCTCGATGGTGGTGCTCGCCGAGCTTCCCATGAGCAGCAGTGATCGGGTCATCGGGCGTGCAAGGACGTTGGCGTCGACGAAGACCCGCAGGCTTCTAGCCGAGGTTCAGATCGTCCTCGATGCCGTCCTGGTCGAGGCGCGCCATCTCGATCATCAGCGACTCCCGGTACCGCTCCACCTCCCGGACCGGTATGCGGATCCGGTTCCCGACTCGCAGTGCGGTGATCCGCCCGTCGTGGACCCGCCGGGTGACGGTGGCGCGTGACATGCCGAGCCGGGACGCGGCCTGCGCCGGGGTCAGCGTGTCGGGCCGGGCCGTCAGCTCCACCACCATGCCCTCCTGCGCGGCGTAGTCCAGGATCTGTGCGACCTGTTGCGCCCAGCCGGGGAGCCCCGTGGTGGGTAGCGACTCCGCTGCGGACAGCGACACCTCGACCGATCTGATCATGGACAAAGTGTATCAGATTGAGAAGACAGGTAATCTATCGTCTCAATGATCGAATCGGTTAGCGGTACCGCGGCGCGCAGTTCGTCGGCGTGGATTACCAGATCGGTGAGACACCGAGAGCAACGGCGAGGCCGGTCGACTGGTCGACAGGCACCCCCCCCGCCATCAGCAGAGTGGCGGACGGTCCCCGTTGCGGTTGGTCTTGCGACGCAGGTGCACCTCGGCGGTGGTGTGGTGGTGCACCGCCCCATGTCACGCCTCGCCACTCCCTCTCCACGGAAGTAGCACATTATGTGCTACCATACGTCTATGGAAGCGATCGGTGTGCGCGAACTCAGGCAGAACGCGTCCAAATACCTCGCCAGGGTCGAGGCCGGTGAAGAACTGGGGGTCACCAGTCACGGCCGACTGGTGGCCCGGCTCGTGCCCGTCTCCACCACGATCCGCTCACGCGAAGCACTCATCAGCGCGGGGGTCCTGACCCCGGCGCGAAGCCCCGGGAACCTCGCGGAGGTCCGCCCGAGAGCCCTCCACGACCGCAGGCGCCTGTCCGACGTGCTCGACGAGATGCGGAACGAACAGTGATCTATCTCGACACGTCCGCGATGGTGAAGCTGCTCGTGGCCGAGGAGGAGACGGCTGACCTGCGCGCATGGCTGGACGACCGCACGGACGACCAGCCGATCGGTAGCGACCTGTGCCGTGTCGAGATCATGCGCGTGGCCCTGCGGCACGGAGGATCCGGCCTGACCGAGCAGGCACGCTTCCTGCTGGACGGCTTCGACATGATCCCACTCACCGAGTCCGTGATCACGCTCGCCGAGACGATCGGACCTCCCACCCTGCGATCGCTCGACGCCATCCACCTCGCCGCTGCCAAGCAGGTCGAATCGGAACTGACCGCGTTCGTCACCTACGACCACCGGTTGCGCGCCGCGTGCGACGAGGTCGGCCTCTACGTCGCATCACCGGGAACCGGCTGATACCGGCTCGGCCGAACCGCGCGCGACGCCGTGATCACCCGGCGGTGGGGCGGGGAACACCGTCGCGCCATGCCGACAGCCGCGCAGCGGGACCGTCACGAACATCCCGTCCGATGCGCTGGAACGCCTCCCACAGCTGCGCGGTAGGGACCTCACCCGCCGCGGCGACCATCGCGTGTCCGGCCTCGGAGATCGACCGCCGCAGCGACTGGGTGAGCAGCTCGTCGACGTAGACCCCGAGCGCCCCCGGCTCGGAAGCGGTCGTCGCGACGGTGGTGAGCGCGTCGGCCACGAGCCTGCCCGGGCGGCCCACGAGTTCCCCGGCGTCACGCAGCTGTGCCAGCACCAGGGCCGGATGCGGCTGTGCCCCACGGGCGGACACCCCGATGATCGCCGTGAGCAGCGCTCGGTGCACGGGCAGAGCGAAGTCGGTGACGTCCAGGTGCGCGGCGTGGGCGGTGACGGTCCCCGACGGGGACCACAGCATCGCCGACAGGACGAGCTGTTCCACCGCCGTCTCCGGGTCGAGGTCGGCCGCGGGGATCTCGACCGGATCGACGCGCTCCGGAGTCACGGCGACAGGGGAGCAGCGATTCCACCCGGTGCGATCACGGCGAGGCCGAGGTCGCGAGCCGCGTCCCCCATGCGGGTGTCGTACGTGAGCACCGCGTCGACACCGAGTCGGACCGCCGCCGCGAGATGGATCGCGTCCAACGAACGGAGGGTGGCCCCGGGCAACAGTCCGGCCTCCCGGAACAGCGACGGAGGGACCTCGTACAGGTCCACGCCGTCGATCACCGCGGTGACCGCTGCGTGGGTGACACCGGCTTCACGCCCGACGATCCGGCGCATCTCGGTCTCGAGCAGGTAGCAGGCGACGAGTTCCGGTCCCATCGTGTCCAGTTCGCGGGCGAGGGCGGCGGACTCGACCTCGGTACGCAGCAGCTTCGCCGCGGCGGAGGTGTCCAGGTACCACCGACTCACCGATCACCCCGGAGGTCGTCGACGAGTTCGGCGGTCGAGACGGTGGGGCTCACGCGAGGCAGATCGCTGTACACCGGGCGTGATCGCGCAGGACGCGCGCACCGCAGATCGGTGTCGTCGGTCACAGGTACCAGCCGTGCCACCGGAACACCGCGGCGGGTGAGCGTGTACGTCTCACCGTCCTCGACACCCTGCATGATCGCGGCGTTGTCGTTGCGGAGTTCACGCTGGCTGATCGTCTTCACCCCGCCAGCGTAGCACTTCGTAGCACATAGCCTGTCAGCTGCTGTCACGTCCTGATCGATCAGGTGGATTCCACGCCACGCACGGAGGTGATCAGCCTCAGCAGCTCTTGTGGCGACGGGCCGGAGCAGTCGGGAACGTGGACGGGGACCGGGTGGTCCATGGTGACGGCACGTGCGAAACCACTCCCCGGCTGGAGCGTCGGATCGGCTGCGTCCCCAGTTCCCATCAGCATCGAACACTCCGCTGGCGAGCAGCGCAGCGCTACCCGTATCTCCATCTGAGCGAACAGTCCGGACACCATCTCGCGCTCCTCGTCCTGACGACCGCCCGATGCAGCAGGCACGGCGTGTGTCGCCACGAGCAGGTGTACGCCTACCCAACGACCCAGTGGGGCGACCGCTAGAAGGTCCGATTCTGCTCCGATGCCGATCTCGGGGAGATAGACCGTCACGACCAGGTCCGGGATCTCGGGCATGTCCGTGACTGTGTGCCGAGTTAGGTTTCGTCGCGGCGAGCCGTGACGGTCCGCCAGGCAACAACTCCCTCGCCGGCGGTCACCAGCTCGGGATACATTCCCTCACAACGGAACGGCGGCGACGTCGCTGTCCCGCATCCGGTCCAGGTGCGCGGCGACGTCGTCGAGGAACCCGGGCACGAACCGCAGCGATCCCGCCTCGGCGCGTTTGAGGAACCCGGCCGCTGCCCGCGCCGACAGCGGGCGTACGTCGTCGAGGAACCCGCCAGATCCTCGTACGGGTGCTGCACCGGCCACGTCGATCGGTCCGCCGCGTAGACCCGGCCGAGTTCACACAGCAGCTCGGTGTCCCAGCCGTGCTCGGCGAGCCCGACCTCCAGTCCGCCGATGCCTGCGAACAGGCCCACCGCACGTCTCGACACCGGATCTCCTCACTCGTCGGCGTGGGAACGGTAGCGGTGATGTGCGATGAGGCACTCAACGGTGCAGGTGGCAGTGGCCGTTGGACGACCTCCTGCGGCACGGGTGCCCGCTGCGGGTCGACGTCGACGAACACAGTCCGTCCTCCGCGGTGGCACCAGCCGGATACGGGCTGACCGGCAGCGGTTCGGACCGCGACAGGTGCAGGGCGATTCCGCGGGCGAACGCACGGATCGCCGTGATGTCGGTCCCGCGCGGATACAGCCGCTGGTCGGCGGTCGACAGCATCCCGAAGCTGTCCGCCAGCATCTCCCTGTCGACCGGCGTGCGCTGCTTGGTGTCGGCCAGGTGCAGCATCTCCGCGAACCGGTACCTGGTGCACAGTCGTGCGAGATCGTCGACGTCCCGGGCCCGGGACGGATCACTGTAGAGCGCGAGTATCTTGTTCGCACCCAGCTCGATCGGATCGATCGCCGGTCCGACGCGGGTCGGTACGGTGGGGCGGACGCGCGGGTCGAAGCTGATCCCCACCTCGACCGGCACTCTTCGCCGTCGGGTGGCTATCAGCTTCCGCAGTGTGGAGGTCGGGGTGGGGCTCACGTCGGTGACGGTGTATCCGGCAGCCCGCAGCGCGTCGGTGACATCCGCCGCGAGCGCCGCGGTGTCCGCACCTTCGCCCTCGGCGAACGCGTCCACGTCCTGGGTGTCACGGTCGATGATCCCGTGCATGATGAGCGCGGATCCACCGGCGAGCGCGAGTTCACCGGAACCGGAGGCGAGGACGATCGCCGCCACACGCTCCTGCTCCGGTGTCTACAGCAGCCCCCACCCGTGCAGCGCCGCACGCACACCGGCCGGTGGCGTCGCGAGAACAGAACCGTGTCGAAGTGGCGTGCCAGCTCGACCGGATCCACCCAGGTGACGATGTCCCCGACGGATCCGGTGGTGAGCACCTGGTGATCGGCGAACAGCCTGTCCTCGAGACTCGACCCGTCGAGCACGCGCTCGAGCGGCGACCCGGTCCAGTGCAGGTGCACCGGCAGCCGGAACGGACCCCGGGGCGCGAACGCGGGCGCCCACAGCTGCTCGGGCACGATCACCGGTCCTCGCGGGTGGTCGGGTTCGTGCACCGCGGCGGGTGTGGAGTCCGCCGCGGCTGCGAGGACCATCCGCTGCCTGGCGACCGGGTCGATACCCCGTCGCCCCGCCGCCCAGCGGCTCACCGTGGCCTGCGTCGTGTTCAGCGCCGACGCCAGCTCGGTCTGCGTCATCCGCCCGCCCGCTAGTGCCGCGGCGGCCGGATTCACCACCTCGGTTCCGGATCTCGGTGGGGGGATGCACCGCTGTCATGCAGGAGTTATACCGCGTGAACCGGAATGTATACCACGCCCTCGGGGGCGGTGTCAGACCACCGGGTTCCGACTCGACTGCGTCGATCAGTCGCCGAGAACCACCAGCTCGCCCGGCAACGGATCGGTGTCCTCGGCTCAGCGGCTTTGCCCAACTCTGGGTACGTGATCTCACCGCCTCGTGGTCTGCGCCCGGATCGTCCGAACAGACGGTCCCTCACATCGTCCGCAGCCAGGCGGCGGTCATTACCGGCCCCACGGGTCCACCACCGGGACACCCGCCGCCTCGAACGGCGCGATGTCCCGGGAGGCGACGGTGAACCCCATCGACGCCGCGATAGCGGCGATCATGCCGTCGGCGGTACCGATCGCCCGGCCCCGGGCCCGGGCGTCGGACATCAGCCGCGCGTAGTGGGTCGTGGCGTCGATCCCGTACGGGATGACGCGCTCGGCGAACTGCGTCTCGACGACCTCGTCCAGAGCGTGGCGCAGTCCGTCGCGGCGTCGGCCGGGCGGCATGGCCGCGACGCCGTATCGCAGTTCGCCGACCGTGATCGTGGTGAGGTAGAGGGTGTCGATGCTCTGGGCGTCCAGCCAGTCCACGACGCGGCCGTCCGGTGCACCACGGAGGGGCTCGCTGACGACGTTCGTGTCGAGGATGATCATCCGAACTCCGGAGGCGCTGCGGGGGTCCGGTCGCGGGCGTCGTCGATCAGGGCGTGCTCCTCGTCGGTCAGCGCGGCCTCACGCCCGATCCTGGCGAGCAGCGACCCCACCCGTACCCGCTGCGGGGGTTGGACGGCCTCGGTGATGATCGCGCGGATCTCCGCCTCCGCACTGCGGCCGTGTTCCGCGGCCCGGCGGCGGAGCGCGCGGTGGACCTCGTCGCTGAGGTTCCGTACCAGGACGTTCTTCACGGTGGCCTCCCTCCGCTGCATGGCGATATCGAACGTACGCCCATGATATCGCTCTTGGTCTGAGGGCGCCGCGCCGTCTACCGCGAGCACCATCGGCTGTCCGGTGTCCGTACCGCGACGACGCGTCTCGCGGCCGACGCAGTCGCCGATTCACCAGCCAGCAGCCGGTCGGCCATCTCGCGCTCCTGCTCGGCGGTGAGTGACGGTGGGCGTCCGATCGCGCCTCGACGGGTATCGGCCACGACCGTCATCGACCGGATGAGGTGGCTCTTACCGGATCCGGCCGGGCCCGTGACGAGCGCGTGTCCCAGCAGCAGTGCGGAATCACCGACCCGGAGCGTGAATCGATCTGTGGAATCGGCCATCTTCAAGTCGTCTGGATCACCCGATCAGAAACCGCCCCACAGCAGGTCGAAGAAGTGCCCGTGCACCGCGTCTTCGGGAATCGGTATACCAGATGAACACGCAGGTCAGTGCGGTATTACGCGCCGATCGGTGAGACCACCGGATCGAACGGGATGAGATACAGAACCCCACCCGTCAGTGGTGAACGCGATGTTGTGAGTCTACCGGATCGAACGGGATGAGATACAGAACCCCACCCGTCAGTGGTGAACGCGATGTTGTGAGTCTACCGGATCGAACGGGATGAGATACAGAACCGTCGATGGGTGGGCGCTCATGGTTCCCGTGAGAATATCGGATCGAATGGGATGAGATACAGAACCGTACGGTGCCTATCGCTGGGCTCACCTGTAAGGCTACCGGATCGAACGGGATGAGATACAGAACGAGGTCGGGCCATTCCCAGTCCGCACCGGTGAGACTACCGGATCGAGCGAGACGAGATACAGAACTGTGTGGTGGCCATGTTCTCCAACCTCTGTGAGAGATACTACCGGATCGAACCGGATGAGATACAGAACCTCAGGTCGATGTTCGAACAGAGCTGTGGTGAGACTGCCGGGTCGAATCGGATGAGATACAGAACAGAGGAGTTCCCGATTGCACCAGTGAGACTACCGGATCGAACGGGATGAGATACAGAACTGCCTGAGCTGCTGGCCGAGTCGCGTTGGATGAGACTACCGGATCGAACCAGAGTGAGAAACAGAACAAGGTACCGGAACCACCGTTGCATCAAGGTGAGACTACCCGAACAGACGGTCCCTCACACCGTCCGCAACCGGCGCTCGGCGGGCAGGAACGGGTCGTCTCCAGCGGGGGTGCGGCGGCCGGTCATCCGCGCCACCTCCTCGCGGCTCATCCCGGCCCGCGTCCGCAGCGCCTCACCGAGACTCGCCGCCAGCCGCGGCGTCTCCGCCGGGATCAGGTCGTCGTCGGGCTCGGACTTCTTCCATCCGCGGGCGTTGAGCGCGCGGTGGAACGCGGTGCGGTCGGCGGCCGACACCCGGCCCATCCGGTACGCGCGCTCGTACACCGCCTCCACCGCGGTACGGCTGTTCAGGACGTGACACACACGGCCGGTCCATGACGTCCGGACGTTATGCACGGCGGTCCGAAAGGTCCTCTCCACCGACAGAAACCGCAGTACACGACTCTGCTGCCGATGTCGGTCCCCACTGATCGTCGACGCTCTCGGCGTGTCGTCGCGGCCGAGTCGTTGGAAGGCCGGACGCGCACGTAGCGTGCCCGACATGGTGACGATGGACGAGCCGGATACGGCCCGCGCGCGGTGGCCACTGAATGCTGCGTTCGCGTCCGACGCTTGCCCTACGATGATCCGCTATGACCGGTTCGGGATGAATCCGGCTCTAGCCTCGGGGGAGGGGGAGTAGTGAGTGCACCTCTATCGGTCGTCGACGAACCGGCACCGTTCCACCCTCCCTCACCTCGACCGTCCGCATCGGAGCAGGTGCCGCTGCTGGCGGGCAGGCGCTATCCCCTCCGGAACGCGTCGCTGTCCCCGCTCCGGTACCCGGGATCGAAGCGGAAGATGATCCCCGCGATCCGCCAGCTGATCGATGCCAACGTTCCGCGCCCGAAGCTGTTCGTCGAGCCGTTCTGCGGTGGTGCGAGCGTGTCCCTCGGGCTGCTCGAGCACGACGCTGTGGACACGGTGCTGATCGGTGACCTCGATCCTCTGGTATCCGCGTTCTGGCGGGAGGCGTCCCGGAACGGGGAACGGCTGGTCGACGACATGATGAAGTTGACTGTGACCGTCGCCGAGTGGGACAACTGGCGCGCAGCCAGGCCCGTATCCGACCGCAGGCGGGCGCTCAAGTTCCTGTTCCTCAACCGCACCACGTTCTCCGGCATCATCGACAACAGAGCCGGGCCGATCGGTGGGCGGGCCCAGACGTCCGACTACCCGATCGACTGCCGATTCAACAAGGACGCCATCGCGGAGCGCATCCTCAACGTGCACCGGCTGGCGAAGGCGGGCCGGATCCTCGACGACGAGGACGTCTGGAACTCGACGTGGCAACGCACTCTCGACCGGGTCCGCTGGCACGCCGGGGGGCATGACCCGAAGGCCACCGTGCTCTACCTCGATCCGCCGTACATCCACAAGGCGGATCGGCTGTACAAGATGCCGTTCAAGGAACGCCACCACAGGGAGCTGGCCAGCCACCTGCTCGGAACGGAGCACCGGTGGATCCTCTCCTACGACGCCGAGCCGCTCGTCCTCGACATGTACCGCGGACCGACCGACGTGCACGAGTACCGGGTGGCGCACCACTACACCACACGCGGCTCCCGCACGGCACCGGTGCCGGGCCGTGAAGTGCTCTTCACCAATCTCCCGAACGACCCCACCCGCGAAAGGCCGACCCCGTGAGCTTCCTCAACACCATCCAGAACCGGTCGAAGGCGGACCACAAGCTCGCCAAGCAGATCAACGACGACTGCCCGCCGATCGGCGGGATCTACCACCTCGACTACAGCCGGGCGATCGTGCTCACCGACGACTTCCGCAAGTCGGAGGCCGGAGGTGTCCCGCTGGGAGGGTTCCTCCTCGCCGCGGCGGGCGACCAGACCGAGGACGGGTTCATCCTCACCGACGACGAGCTGATCCTCCTGCGGGTACGTGGCACCGCGCCGCTGCCCAACGAAGCCGAGCTGGTGCAGACCCGGCTGGCGGTGGTCCGCGACGCCACCAACAGCGGGCGGCAGTTCGACGAGGTAACCGACGTGCTGACCCGCAACGAACTCCAGCAGTCGGCGTTCGACTGCGAGGTGATCGGGACCTTCTACACCGACGACGACCGCAACGCGACGGTCGAGTTCGGAGCCGACGTCGACAACGTGATCGCCTCCGCGAAGTACCAGGTGTTCCTGCCGTCGAAGGGAGTCCTGTCGTGGCTCGCCTCCTTCTCGGACAGCACCGAGGACGGCACCGTCACCATCGGCACGGTCCGGTTCTCCTCGACGCGCCGCCGTGCCCGAGCGGCGGGAACGGACACCGCGGCCGTAGACGTTCACGTCGACGACTTCATCTCCCGCAAGACCGCCGTGTTCGGCATGACCCGCACCGGCAAGTCGAACACCATCAAGACCCTGGCGACGGCGGTGCACAAGTACGCGAGCGAGCACCAGGAGCCGATCGGCCAGCTGATCTTCGACCCGCAGGGCGAGTACGCCGCGGTGAACAAGCAGGACAACACCGGGCTCAAACTGCTCGGCGACGCCGACTCGGTGCGGATCTACCGCATGGGAGCGGACGATTCGGATCCCCAGGTGAAGCCGCTTGCCATGGACTTCTACGACATCGCGAACTTCACCGCCGTCACCGAGTTCGTGAACGACGCGGTGACGGCCCAGTACGGGCAGTACGCGAACGTCAAGACGTTCGCCGCGATCAAGTGGGACGAGCCCCCGAAGGATGAACGGAGCGAACACACGCACTGGGAGCGCGCGCGAATCGGCATGTACGGGATCCTCTACGAGTGCGGGTTCCGTGGGGGATTCTCCAACTCCGGCAAGGGAACTGGACTTGTATTCACCTGGGACAAAAGTCATTTCGCAGACTTCGACAGGGATAACCCAGGTCTCGTGCAGCTGATCCGCGAGGGCGGCAGCGCCTACCGGGCCACCTCTCCACGAGCTGCGCATGCGGTCACGCTCTTCATGATGAACGACGGATCGTGGGACACAAGCAGTTCGGGTCAGGGGGACAAGCCGTTCAAGCACATCGGCGGGTTCCTGAGCAAGGCCAGCGGCCCGGCCGCAGTGCGTTCGCTGCGGGAGTTCCACTCCGCGCACTCGGACGCGCGCGTGGAGGACCTGATCTGGGACGACATGGCCGGTGGTCGGTTGGCGATCGTCGATCTGGCCCACGGATCCGGTGAGGTGCCGCGCATCATCAGCGAGAACATCGTCAATCATCTGCTGTCGCAGGCGAACACACGGTTCCGTGACGGGGACGATCCGATCAAGTTCCAGATCGTCGTCGAGGAGGCGCACAACCTGTTCGAGCGCGGCGCCAAGGAGGTGTCCGGCAACCCGTGGGTGCGCCTGTCCAAGGAGGCGGCCAAGTACAAGATCGGGCTCGTGTACGCGACGCAGGAGGTGTCCAGTGTCGACCAGCGGATCCTGTCGAACACGTCGAACTGGATCGTCGCACACCTCAACTCCGACAAGGAGACTCACGAGCTGTCGCACTACTACGACTTCAAGACCTGGGCGGACAGCATCCGCCGCTGCGAGGACGTCGGGTTCGTGCGGATGAAGACCTACTCCGGCAAGTACATCGTCCCGGTGCAGATCGCCAAGTTCGACCACGCGATGATCAATGCTGCTCGTCGGGCGGCCGGTCTGCCGCCGGTCGCGGCCGACGGATCCGTCGTGGAGAGCTGACATGCCGTACCCGAACGAGCGGGCACCCAGACTCGGCCACGTCCCCACCGTGTCCAGCAAGGCGGTCCAGGATGCGTTCTCCCGCTGGGAGATCGCGCAGGCACGCCCGGACGACGAGAACCGGATCACGGATCTCTGCGTTTCCGTCGACTCGCTGCCGACGCGCATCCAGGCGTCCGACGTCCGTTTCTCCATCACGGTCGACGGATCCGAGACCGAGGTGGAGGCGACACGGGAGCACCCGACGATCAAGGTCGGCTACATCAGGGTGGCCGGGTCACTACTCGAGATCGGCAAGCTCGACGAGGCCGGGAAGGGACCGTTCGTCGATCCACGTCTGGTGAGCGAGGCGCACCACGCCGCGGCGTTCGACGCGGCGCTGCCGGGGTCCGGTCTGGTGCAGCACGGCTTCTCGGGTGTCGACACCTGGCGCCGCGAGATGGACCGGTTCCTCCGCGAGACCCGCTACGACGCGGACTCGGATCTGACCCTCGCGGACGCGCTGCTGACTCTCCACGGCGGTCCGGGTGTCCAGGCACCCGGAATCGTCCTCCGCACCTGCCCGTCGAGGACCCACGACTATCCGTCCGGAAACGGTCCCCTTGTCGGGAAGGACGGCGCGACGTGTCCCTCCTGCGCGGAGCCGCTGTACCTCGCAGATGTGCTCCGCACGCACGAGGAGTACAGCGAGGAGGGTTCCAACCAGGGTCCGATCACGCGGGCGATGAACGTGGCCGAGCGGCTCATGACGCTGAGCTACCTCGACACCTTCTACGTGCATGCCGACCGCCCGCTCGATGCGTTCCGTGACACCATCTTCATCACCGACGGTCCCCTTGCGCTGTTCGGCGTCGTGGCGCCACTCAAGCGGCGGTTCCAGGAGTATCTCGACAAGCTGTTCACCTGGTCGGACGGTCTGGGAACCGATCTACCACTGCTGGTCGGCGTCGAGAAGACCGGACGGTTCGTCGAGCACGCCGAGCTGATCCGCGACATCATCCCGGAAGGTCACGTGATGCGGCTGACCACCGAATACATCAACCGGATCACCGGCAGGCCCGCTGGAAACCGGTACGGCACAGACGAGTTCTACGGGCGCCGGTTCATCTACCGCACCACCACCGGTGACCCACTCGTCATCACCGTCCCGCCGAAGGCCGGGGTCCTGCCCTACGAAGGCACCGCGGCCGAGGACTTCGCCAGCTACCCGACACTGAGGGCGATCTGCGAGGTCCTCGACGGCGTGCGCACACGGCTGTACCCGAACGCCGTGATACCCGTCGCGCTTGCACACAGCTCGGCGGCGCTACCGCTCGGCGTCGGTCAGTCGGTGCTGCGGGCCCTGGCGCAGAAGGGCGTCGGCCTTCCCGAGAACAGTCAGATCCGGACCCGCCCGCAGTACCGGTAGCGGGGAGGACCCTCCGCGAGACCATCGGGTTCGGCCCAGACACGTCTCAGCGTGCACACTGCGCGGGTAGCGGCACGTTGTCGAGCGGGGCGGGGCGGATCCGATGGGCGTGTCACGTCCTGACCGGCTGGCAGCAGACGGATGAGACCGCCGCATCGTCACAGCGACCGGCGCACATCATCCCGGCGCGCACGCCGCGCACGGATCCGCTCGACGTGCGGGTACGGACGCTCCCAGTCGCACGGGTCACCCTCCGCCGCCCCGCAGCGGGGGCAGGGGCAGGAGAGCACCGTGATCTGTTCGACCACGGCGGTCCGCGCAGCGCGATCCGCCGCCTCTGCTTCGAGGATCCGCCACACCTGCGCGCGTTCGGCGGCGAGATCGACCGGTTCCCCGGCCATCGCGGCGAGCGTCGCGCCCACGTCCCACACCGCGAAGGTGCCGTACCGCGCCGAGTACACGCCGATGCGGTCGATCCGGTACGTGTCCGAGCGGTCGAACAGCAGGTAGCCGAGGAGCTGGTGGAGCACGTCGCCGGGCAGGTCGTCGTACCACACGTCCGAGCCGCGGGGGTGGCGTTCCTTCCCGCGGCGCGCCTTAACCTCCAGCAGCAGGCCGCCGCTGATCACATCGGCCTCGGCCCGGCACAGCTGCGAGCCGTCGAACTCGACGCCGAGCCGCAGATCCCCGTGCAGGTGCGGCAGGAGACGCTCACGGGCGACCGCCGCCAGCGCGGAGAGCTGACGGAGCGCGTCCGGCGGCGCGAGGGCCAGCAGATCCGCGGCGGTGACGGCGGGCCGGTCGAAGAACTCCCGCAGCGGTGACCCGTCCTTCGCCCGCGGGTTGCGGTACAGCTCGGTGCCCAGCGCGTAGACCCAGCTCGCCCGCGCTGCGGTGTCCTCGTCCCCGGCGGCCGCGGCGGGCCCGGCGAGGGCGACCGCCTCCGCCACCGCGTCGCGCAGGACCTGTCTGCGCAGCAGGTCGGGGGACCGGGTCGCCAGGGTGTCGGTGTGCGCCGGGTCCAGGGTGAACCGCAGCTGGGCGTCGAACGCCGCGCCGACGGTCCCCGACGGTGCCTCACCGGGAGGCACCAGCATCGGACCGGCGGCGGCGCGGTAGGCGTCCTGGATCGGGCGCACGTACGGGAACCGCCCGTCGAGGTACCGCCGCAGCGTCGTGTCCGGGTGGGCGACGGCATCGGTGAGGGTGCGGAATCGGCGTGCCACGCAGCGATTCTGCCGCGGACCGTTGTCGACTGGTTCTGTATCTCGATCTCTATCGATCCGGTAGCCTCACGCAGGGCCGCCACCATCTGATCGAGCGGGTTCTGTATCTCATCCCGTTCGATCCGGTAGTCTCACCCTGGCAAGCCCCCTCGACGAGTTTCTCGTTCTGTATCTCATCCCGTTCGATCCGGTAGTCTCACCCGTGCTGGTCCTCAAGAACGCGGGGCTGTTCTGTATCTCATCCCGTTCGATCCGGTAGTCTCACCGATCGACGCGTAATACCGCACTGACCTGCGGAATCATCGCCGTCCGGTGCGCCGGAAACCGGTGCGAACCGGATTCTTCCGAGGTCGATCTCCACGTTTTTCGTGGGCTCCTCCCACCGCCGGTCGCGCCGCGGCCGCCGACCCCGCACAGGGGGCGATACCTTGCCGCACATGGCATACGGACGCGACTTCCATCTCGGCCCGCTGCGGGGGCTGACCACGGCGGGACACCGGCGGGTGCTGCTTCGGCTGCGGAATGGCTTCGGCGTGTACCGCCTGGTGGACCGGAGCACGGCCCTGGTGCACGGGATGCTCGCCGACGGATGGGAGCTGCACGTCCCGCTCTTCCACACCGAGGACACGGTGATCGTGCCCCGTGCGTGGGGGACACCCTCGGGTCTGCATCTCTACAACCTGAGCGACGTGTTCGCCACGGACCTGGCACCGCTCGCGGCCGACCCCGTCGCGGCGCTGCGGGACATGGTCCGCGCCGTCACCGCGGACGACGGCGTCGAACGGGCGGTGTACCTGCCGCACGTCGACGCCTACCCGGAGTGGTTCCACGGCCACCAGGAGGGCATCGGCGCACCGCTGCGGGAGGCCGCGGAGACGCTCCTGGCGGACGACAGCGGCCCGCGTCTGGTGATCGCGACGACGTTCGCCGCAGCCGGGCCGGACTGGGCGCAGTTCGACCGCGTCCTGGTGGTCGGCGACGACGAGGTGTTCGACGAGCGGTCCGGGCCCGATCCCGAGCTGGCCCGTGCCCGTCGGCTGCGTGCGGAGCGGGAACGGGATGAGCGCCGGAGGCTGTTCGGTCTCTGACGAGACGACGGTCCCCCGGCGGTTTCCGCTACCCGTCGTCCGCGCGTCAGATTCGAGCCGAATCCGACGCAACGCCGCGGGGGTAGTCGCCCTTCGGGTCCTCGAACGGTCCCTGGCCCTATAGTTATCGGTTCTGATAACATCGTGTGGTGAGTGATCCGGACACGCCCATCAGCTGGGTGGGAGCCACTCTGTCCGACATGCGAGAGCAGCCACCGTCGGCTCAACGGATGATGGGCTTCCAATTGCGACGTGTGCAACGGGGACTGGAACCGCAGAACTGGCGACCGATGCCCTCCATCGGCAAAGGTGTACGCGAGATCCGGGTCAAGGACAGCGACGGGATCTACCGCACCGTGTACGTGGTCGTGGGCGACCCGTCCGCGGTGTATGTGCTGGCCGTCTTCGCGAAGAAGACCGAGAAGACACCGCAATCGGTGAAAGACCTCGCCGCCAAGCGCTACAAGGCGGTCATCGAGAAGAGCCGGAAGGGAGAACAGCAATGACCGACGAAGACGAGGACGTCACGATCACCACCACGGCGGACCCGTGGGAAGCGGTCGCCGACACCGAGGAGGAGGCCGCTAACCTCCGCGTACGCGCCGATCTCATGATCTCGATCGCGGAGGTGATCACCGCGTACGGGTGGTCGCAGGCGGACGCCGCGCACAGGCTCGGTATCACCGCGCCCCGCATGAGCGACCTGATCCGCGGAAAGATCGACAAGTTCTCCCTCGACGCTCTGGTGAACATCGGGGTGGGGCTCGGACTCCACCTGACGATCATCCATACACCGATCGAGGAGACCGCCGCTCCAGCCGGTGCGTGACATCGCAGTGGGGACCGTTCGAGCAGCTCCTCGTACGCGGGGTGATAGATCCGCAGGTCGTCGCCGATGATGCGCACCACGTCACGTCCCGATTCGCGGGCCGCCTCGAACCCCGCTCGTGTCTTGCCCGCCCCGGGCTGCGCCCCGACGAGGATGGGCAGTGGGTTCGGGGACGGTCGTGTATCGCCGAACAGATCGGGAACGACACTCGTGCGGAATATCCGGTCGATCCCGTTGTCGTGGGGGATGTGCTCAGCGGGACCGGACAAGCCGATCCCGCTCGGCGCGCAGCTCCGCGGTGAGACGCCGCTGCGCATCCAGGTCGCGGGTGTCGACGCTGCGCACACGGTCACGGATGCGGCGGATCTCCTGGATCTCCGGATCGGTCGTGCCGCCGGTGGTGACGCGGCGAGGTGTGGACCCGTGGACCCTGGGTCCACGCTCCGCACACAGCGGCTATAAGAGACGGCCGTGATTTTTCATCTTCTATAGCCTGAGCTGGGGATTCGTCGAGGAGCTTCCCGTATCGGCGGTGAAGGTGAACCGGGTCCACGGGTCCACACCCAGGCAGTGGGGTCCACACCGGTGAGCATCACCGGCTGTGAGCCGTGCTGTCCCAGCTGTGTCGTCGCAGCTCGGTGGAGTGTGGGGCGAGGGTGATGCGGAGGGCCGAGTGAGATCGATATTTAGATCATTCGTGCCGGTCCTGAACGATGATCGATATATGAATCACCCAGTGTGGTCGTGGGTACCCGACTCCGAAGCTCTCGGCTCCGCCGTGCGCACAGCACGGCAGGATCGCGACTGGCAGCAGGCCGACCTCGCCGAACGTCTCGGCGTCTCCCGCATGACGGTCTCACGGATGGAACGGGGGTGCCGGTCTCCGTCGACACCGCGCTGCGGGCCCTGTCCGAATGCGGTGTGTCCATGGTCGTCGTACCGAAGTTCGCGCACGTGTCGGTGACCCATGGCTGACCGCGCCGAACCACTCGACGTGTAGCTGTACGGCAGGCGAATCGCGCGACTGTCCCAGCCCAAGGCGAGCCGCGTCCACTACCGCCTCGACTTCACCGGACTCGCGGGAGCCGTGACTGTCAGTTTCGGAGACTCGGAAAGTGACAACGATCCGGCTATCAGGCAGGATCTGTCACCTTCTCGCATGCCACACGTGCTCTTCGTCGGTCGAGACGTGCATCGCGGCGTCTCACCCGTAGCGACGGTCCCCTCGGTACTGCCACGTCGACGCGCAGCTGGGGGAAGCCGGACGTGCTGCCTGTCGCGCCGATGCCGGTGCAGCTGGAGCCGGACGCGCGCACCGGCCCGCGCCGTCCGTGCGGGATCCGAACCCCGCCGGAGTCAGATCAGCCCGAGTCCGCTCAGCCTGTGGGTCATCGCCGGACCGGACACGTCGAACCTACGGCGCAACCTCTCGGGTGACCACCCCTCGGCCCAGTTCTTCACCACGATCGCCTCGGGCATCAACAGTTCCGCAGCGAACCGGTCGGCCCACGACTCGGCGGCGGCCGACGAGCGGCCGTCGCGCCGGTAGACGTGGCCGATCCTGTCCGCACCCCGGTTCTCGACGATGCGGCCCAGCTCGTGGGCGACGACGCACCGCTGGACCTCCGCCGCGGAACGCGAGTCGACGTAGATCTCGGCGGGGCCGTCGTCCTTCACGGCGAACCCGGCCACACCGCTCGCGAGCGGCGCGACGTGCACCTCGACCCCGAGGCGGGCGGCGATCTCGAACGGGTCGACAGGGAAGGGGATCCTGCCGTCGACGTTCCACTCCGCTGTGCGGAGGTCGCGTGCGGCCGATCGAGGCGACGCGCTTCGCGCAGGCATCATCCCGTCCTCTCCGTGGGTGCCGGAGGGAGTCCCGGACCGTCCGTCAGGTCGCGCTCGGACCGATGCAGCCGTGGACCCGCGGCGTCTGCTCGGCATGTCACGTCCCCTGGCCAGGCATTGTCGGGGCGAGGCGATCAGTCCTCGGTGAGCGGTGGTCGTCTGGTCGAAAGCGCATGGGCGGTGGTGGATCAACGCCCGTAGTGGTACCGGCATGCGGCGATGCGGATGTCGCCGTCGACGATCTTGTAGACGAGCCGGTGCTCATCGGTGATCCGGCGCGACCAGTACCCCTGGAACCCGTGCTTGAGCGGCTCCGGCTTGCCGATGCCCTCGTTGCCGTTCCTGTCGATGTCCTTGATCAGCGTGTTGACGCGTTTGAGGATCTTGCGGTCCTCGGTCTGCCACCGGACGTAGTCCTCCCAGGCGAGGGAGTCCCAGACCAGCCTCATCCGTCGGCGAGACCGTGCTCGTGTCCGCCGCCGGATTCGAGGCGCTCGATGGAGGTGAGCAGGCGGCGTGCGTTCTCCGGGCTCCGCAGCAGGTACGCGGTCTCCTTGAGCGACTGGTAGTCGTCGAGCGACACGATCACGACGGGCTCGTGACCGGCGCGGGTGATCACGACCTCCTCGCGATCGTCGGTCACCGCATCGAGCGTCTCGGCGTACTTCGCCCGGGACTCGGAATAGGTCATGGTCTTCACAGCGATCACCTCTCTACGTACAGAAAATTGTACGTAATGGGGTGGTTGCAGTCAATGCCCGAGACGGTCCCCTCACCGCTGCGCCGTCGCCCGCCGCGAGACGCACCGTCGTGGGATGCCGACGAATCCACCGAGGTGGGCGATACGATGCGCAGGTGAGTGGCTACACCGCGGTGGAGAGGACCGGTCCCGCGATCCGCGCCGCGCTCACCGCTGTGGCACCCGACGACCTTGCAGAGTTCGAGGCGGAGTTCCGGATCGCCCTGGCCGAGGCCGACGACGACTTCGACCTGTCGCGGGTGGACGAGGTTCTCGATCGGTGGTGGGGTGTGGCGCACCTGCGACTCAACCCGCCGACTCCGGAGGAGCGCAGCGTCATCGAGCAGGTGGCCGCAGGTGACTTCGACGGACTCCCGACCTCCCCGAGGAGGGCGGGTTAGTGGCACTGTATTCGCCGATCTGGTTGGAGATCGCGCGGGAACAGTACGCGGCGCTACCGAGTGACATGCGACGTTCCTTCGATGCGACGTTCTCGACGATCCTCGACGATCCCAAGGGTGGCGGGCGATACGACAAACGGGCCGACCAGTGGACTGCGGTGTTCGCCGGTGGTCGGGGGCTGCTGACCTACGCGGTGAATGACCAGTACGTCAAGGTGATCGTTCTCCGCATCGTCCGGTAGGTGCAGCCGTGGACCCGGCGGCGGATCAGCCGCGGGCTCTCCGCCGGGCGGCCGCCGGAACCGAGCCGTGTGACCCGTCTCGTTTCGACGGAGCGGTCGGACTCTTCTTCGAGGGGACCGTCTTCATCGCCGACACCCTCTTCGATGCGACCACGCCGCGCGGCCTCGCGCCAGGCGGCGGCCGCACCTCCATCACGACCGCGGCGGCTGAGCGGCGCGGGCCCGGTCGGCGGTCCCACCTCTGCGCGAACGCCTCGATCGCGGCCCGGTCCCAGATCGCGCCGGAGCGCAGCTCGAACAGCGGCTGCGGGAACGTCGACGTCGATCGGAGCTGATGCACGCGCTGGCGGCTGACCTCGAGGATCTCGCCGACCTCCGGGGCGGAGACCAGATGCGGCAGGGTCGGGGCGTCGGCGCGGTCGTAGTGCACCTGCTCGTCCTCGACCTCCGAGGCGATGACGGGGTGCTCTCCGATCACGGGTCCGACCAGATCCCGAGCAGACTGCAGCGCGGCGACGTCGTCGGGCGCGTCCACGTACACGGTCACGTCCGTGACGATCCGGTCGTCGGCGTACAGCACGCGCGGCCGACGACCGACGCTCCCGTCGGCACCGGCGAGCGCCGTCTCCCACCGATCCATGGTCTCCATGTCGGGGTCGACGTCGTACGTCGTGGTCACAGCCCAGGTGCTCGTCACTTCTGCTCCTTCCGACGCTGCGCGCGCTGTTCCGACGTTCTCATCGACGACCCGGCGGGCGGAATGAGCCCACCGAGCGGTGTCGGCGACGTTCGCTGATCGAGACTGCACCGATCCATTGCGGTATGTCAATGAATTATCGACGGCGGAGGCGGCCCCGGCGGGCGATGTTCCTTCTTGCTCAATGGGGGAATCAGGCGCCGGTGTCGACCTCGATGACCGCGTCGGCGTCCGCGCCGGGTGTCCAGAACCTGCGGTACCGGGCTCCGGACACACGCGCCATCTCCTGCGACACTGCGCGACCCGGCACGGTCGAGCGATCGTACAGATCGTGGGGGAAGTCGCTGGGGACCCAACGCCCGCCGAGTCCGTCCGGGTCCGAGTCAGACTCCTCCGTCTGCTCGCGCCACCGTTGCCGGATCCGCAGCAACGACAGTTCCTCGGGGACCTCGACGTCGATGATGTCGAGGCTGTAACCGGCCGCGACGAGGTCCTGGACGAACCCGGATGCCGTGTCGCGACTGCCGAGCACCGTGTCGACGACGATGTTGCGCCCCGCCGCGATGGCCTCCGCCCGTTGCAGTTTGGCTATCAGCGACGACTCCTCGTGCACGAGCGCAGCGAGTTCGAGAGGCCGGAACCGGTGGCCCTCCGCCTCGAATCCACGGATCAGGTCCGGTTTCAGGTAGGTCTCGTACGATCCGTCCGCGATCGCCTCCCGCAACAGATCGACCTTGATCACGTCCGGGTCGATGATCTCCCAGCCGCCCGGGGAGAGCCGCAGCAGCTGCTCGCGGACGTAGGTCTTGCCCGCCCCCGGCGGTCCGGCGAACAGGCAGGCGTGCCGCTCGACGGGGACGGTCCCCGCCGGTACCGGGATGATCCTGTCCCACACGTCTTCGCGTGTCGGCAGGACGAGGTACTCGGCCCCCGCCCCCGTTCGAACGAACCAGTCGGGGTTCGACAGCGTCGCGTTGGGCCCGCGTGGATCGAGTGGCTCGCCCGGCTTGCTGAGTGCGCTACAGAGCCAGCGATGCGCTTCGATCTCGTCGATCTCGTCCTCGTCGGGACCGGTGGTCACCCCACCGCCGCGGCTGCATGACGGGTCACGACCTCGCCGTACGTCCGCCGGTCGATCAGCTTCTCCCGGTACGCCCGCAGCACCTCACCGAACGCGCCGGGTGGATCCAGTCGTGACAGGCCGTCCCCCGGGTCGCAGGGCGCGGCCGCGGCGTACGGGAAGTGGACGAGTTGCTCGACCATCTCGGCGTGGTCGATCTCGCCCGCGGTGTACGCCTGCACGATGCCGTACGGGGTCTCCGCGGCGAACTGCATGTCCGGGTGCCATCGCCGTTCCGGTTCCCCGACCGGCGCCGGAATCACCACTGCCGGTCCGCCGTGCGGGAGGTGTGCGGTGATCTGCCGAACCGTCCGCTCGAACAGAGAACGCCCCAGCGAATCCCACCCGCCGACGAAGACGTGCTCGAACGCGTCCCAACCACGCAGCGGGGTGTCGGCGGCGCCGACGATCGCGGCGTACGGGGCGACGTCCCGCAGCGGACGTGCATGGACGAGAGCGGGCGGATGACTCCTCGCGTGCCGCCTCGGGTGTCGAGTGCCACCAACCGGTACCAGTGCCCGCGGAGGCTCTCGGCGACCTCGTCGTCGGAGATCGCCGGTCCGACGGTGAACTGGAGTGTCTCCGCGTCGTGTAGCCGATCCACTGCGACTCCTCTCGGCCGTCGATCAACAGGGGATGACCCGAATATAACTCTCGGATACGACGCGCGTGCGGCCTCGGTGGGGATGAACACCGCTGGCAGGGCGGTGGACGGTCGAGGACGTGACACAGACGGTATCGACCGTCTGCGCATCGGCCCGCGCCGTGGCGATCCGTCGACCGAGAGCCCTCGCATCAATGCGTGCGATCTTCGCACAGCGGTGAAGGGGCCTCGGGCGGAGAGCTGCTCGACCTGCGTCGATCCGACGCCCCTCACCGCCGCGGCAGCAGCCGCTCCGGCGGCACACCCAACGCCGCGGCGAGGCGGTACAGCGTCGACAGGTGCGGGTCCGAACACCGGTCACCCGAGCTGACGTTGCGCTCGATGTTCGACACCTGATTGCGATGCAGCCCCGCGCGTTCGGCCAACTGCGTCTGCGACAGACCACGCTCACGGCGCAGCGCCTGCACGCGGCTGCCCAGATCCGCACCGTAGGGGGACCAGTCGGAATCGGCGGGGTGGGGATGGTGGGTCGGGTCGCTCTGGTGGGTCACGGGACGATTGTGCCGCACAACGTGTTGGGGTGACCGCCTGGCCTTGCTGCCGTCACGCGACGAGCGCGGCCACCCCCCGGCGGGCGGCAACAGAGAGGTGGATGTGCAAGGTACCGGGCACGCACCTATTGTCCACTGCTCGCGGCGCGATGGTAAACCGGAAACCAGTGTGCTCCCGCTGCCGCTACGAGGGACCATGGGGGAATGAGCGACGAGGCGGGCGAGCAGGATCGCGAGTGGACCCAGTACTTGTCGGCCGAGGAACGCGACGAGATGGACGCGGCATTCGCGGCCGCGGCGCCCGGTGAGCGGGCGGACTTGATCCGGAGTTGGCGAGGAACGGCCGAGGCGTACGCCGCCGGGATGCCGCGGGGAGACGGGGCGAACCTGCATCAGTACGCCGACGACGAGATGCCGGTCGTCCCGCGCCCCGACGACGCAGATCGGCAGATCCTCCGTGAGCTGCTTGCCCGCGTTCTCACGTCACCCACTGTGCGCCGCAACTTCAGCCGTAGCCGCGAGCGGGGGACCGACACCCTACGCCCGATCCTCGTCCATGATGACGACGGTTGGGTGGCGGCGTTGCCCAGCGTTCCGGTGGCAGCAGCCGGCGCCACGCGGGAGGAGGCTGCGATCGAGATGGTCAGCGCACTGCGCGCCTACGCCGTCAGGTGGCACGCCGAGCTGCAGCAACGGCCCGGGCACGAGCGGCACTCGGAGCTAGTGGCCTTTATCGACGAATCGGGCGACGACATGCTTCGCGACTGGACGCTCGGAGACGACTCGGCGTATCTGCTCCGATCCCCGAGGAACGCCGCACGCCTGCGCGCCGCGCTCGCACTCCCGGGCCTGCTCGGTACCGCCGACGGCGCTGATGTCGACTTCGAGCCCGAACGTCTCGGGCTCACGGCCCGGACGGCAGACCTGAACGAGGACGTCGATGCGCAGCCCACGCAGCCTACGAAGGCCGCACGTGACCTCGAGCGCACTGGACCGTCCATCCGTGCCGTGCTTGCCGACGTCGCCCCGGATGATCTGCCCGAGTTCGAGGCCGAGTTCCGCACCGCCCTCGCGGAGGCCGACGATGACTTCGACCTGTCCCGGGTAGACGCGGTGATCAACCGGTGGTGGGGGCGGGCACACTTGCGGCTGCATCCGCCGACCGACGCCGAACAGGCAGCCGTGGCACGGGTCGAAACGGGCGACGACAGCGGGATCCATACGCCGGGGGATTGATCGACGAGATGAACGGTCCCCGTGCGCCGCGACTCGTGGCGTGCGAGTGGGGACCGTCTTCGACGCCGACTCGACGGTGTAGCAGAACCGGATGGGGCCTGGCACGGGCACCGAGTTCGCTTGGCGGAGCATGATGAACGAGACCGACCCTGATGATCGAGACGGATCAAGAAGCTGACACCCGCGGATGACTACGGCGAGGGGGCGGTGCCGCGCAGGTATGCGCCGAGGATGGCTTCCAGCGAGGTGGTCTCGTCGATGGCCGTGCGATGGAACAGCAGCGCGTCTGTGAGAGCGAGGAGTTCCTCCACCCGTTCGTCGGAGTTGGGCAGACCCGCGCTGGTGAGGGCCGACTCCGTGACCTGACGGTTGATGGCGTGGACCTCGGACTGTGTCGTCAGCTTCTCGCGTAGTAGAGGCGCGTCGTCGAGTTCGAGGATCAGCGCGTAGCGGGCTCTCATGTCGTCGCGGCGCGCCGCGAGTGTCTCGACCAACTCGGCGATCATCCCGGCTAGCTCGGCGGTGTCGAGTCGGCGGCCGTTCTGGAACATGGTGTCCAGCGAGCGTGCAACCTGCCGGGCGTCGGCGATCGCTCGGTCGGCGAGTGCGTCGACGATGAGTTCCAGCAGAGCGAGCCGCGTGTTCGCGTGGTAGGAGGTCGACCCCTGGGGTATCCCCGCCTCGCGGTCGACGGCTCGGTGGGTGAGCGCGCGGACGCCGTCGCGGGCGATGATGCGAATGCCGCTGTCGGCGATCGCCTCCCGCCGCTCACGACCGCTCGCTGTAGTCGTAGACACGTCTCGATGCTACAGGTGTAGAGTCTCGGGCCAAAGGCTCTACAGATGTAGCGGACATGGGAGGCGCGCGCAGTGATGATCGACTTCGTTCCCGACGACGGCCTGTACCCCTTCGCGTCGCGGTGGTTCGACTCGTCGGTCGGTCGGCTCCACTACATGGACGAGGGGTCCGGACCGCCGCTGCTGTTCTGCCACGGTTCTCCGACCTGGAGTTTCCTGTACCGGAAGATCGTGAAGGGGCTGCGTGACCGGTATCGATGCATCGCCGTGGACTACCTCGGCTTCGGATTGTCGGAACGGCCCGCGAGCTTCGGCTACACGATCGCCGAGCACACCACGGTCCTCGGCGAGTTGGTCGACCATCTGCAGTTGGACGGGTTCATCGTGATGGGGCAGGACTGGGGTGGCCCGATCGGGCTGGGGGCGGCGACCGAGCGGGCCGACCGTGTCAGGGGGATGGTATTGGGTAACACCGTCTTCTGGCCGATCGAACCGTTGGCGAATCGGGCGTTCAGTGTGATCATGAGCAGCCGCCCCATGCAGCGGCGGATCCTCGAACGGAACCTGCTGGTGGAGCAGTTCCTGCTGGGACGGCTCGGCCCGACGCTCACCGACGTCGAGGCGGACCAGTACCGCATGGTGCAGCCCACGGCAGAGGCGCGGTGTGGCCTCGCGGTCATGCCCAGGGAGATTCGTGTGGCGCGCCCACTGTTGGAGCGGCTCGCCGAGGACGTGCCGGCCCTCCTCGGTGACAAGCGGACTCTGGCGGTGTGGGGCATGCGGGACATGGTCTTCCGGCCCAGAGCGTGCCTCCCTCGCATTCGGGCCACCTTCACTGATCTCGAGGTCGTAGAGCTGTCCCAGGCGGGGCACTTCATCCAGGAAGACGCACCGGATCAGATCGTCTCGGCGATCGCGAGTCGGTTCCCGTGAGTAGGTCGCGACGGGAATCTCGACGATGAGCGGGATGCCCCGGAATCCGCGCACTGCGGACGATGGATGAATGCCGCCACTGACCAATCCGGGGCCCGTGAATGCCCCCAGCGCGTGCCTGGCTTTACCTGCACCGCCCGGGCCGACGTCGTGCTGGGCGGGATACCTCAATGCGGCTGCTGCGCAGCAGACCGCCCGACATGCACGGCCCCGCCCTGGTTCGCGGCGATGGACATCGAACTCGGCGAGTAGCCGACTTGTAGATGACGACCGGAGCGGGACGCTCGTGCCTGCCCTCGCGGAGACCCGCGGGGCGGTGACCGACGCAGAGCGGGAATGGGCCGATGGGCGCTGGGTCGCGGGAAGACGAGTTCGAACCGCCAGAAAGCTTGCAAGCAGGCTTGTTTACGAGCTTGCGGCGAACCGATTGGCGGGCGCCTCAGTACGCGGATGGCATCCCACGGTGGAAGCAGTCGTGACGTTCACCCCGAAATCCACGCGGTGATCTCAGCGGCCACAGCGAGCAGTCGATCCCGGTGTGCTGCAAGCACGTCCACTGTCGCCTCGTCCGCCGGGCGCACCGTCACGATCCCATCGAACCCGGCCTCGTGGCCGAGCTGCCTCGCGTCGTAGAGCGCGTCCTCCAGAGTGGGGCACGGCTGCTGGTGGGCCTCTCCACGCACCGAGACGAGCCACCAGCCCGCATCGCCGACGGAGATGGTGGCGACTGCATCGGCTGCCTGGGGGACGAGGCGGACACCGGAGTACATGGGGACAGTGTTGCACCGCGTGTCGTCCATCGGTGGGCGGAGGCGGCATTGGCCTGATCAGCGGTAAGTAAACTTGCTTGTTTACAAACTTGCGGAACGTCGATGCGATACGGTTCACTCGCAAGGCGCGGTGTGGGCCGCTCGAAGGTGTTGTCACAGTGGGGAACCGAGATGAAATTGCTGCTCGTTGCAGCCCTGAGTTGTGGAGTCGCGCTTGCGACGATCCCGACCGTTGCCCAGGCTGCGCCGACCGGCAACGGGTGCGCTCACATCGGCACCCTTGGGCCCGGTTATGACGGTCAGCCGGCGATCGAGTGCCAGAGGGTGAACGATCCGGCGAACCCGCAGCAGTGGGTCACGATCCCCGATGTCGTGACCGGCAACCCGTGCCCAACGGACTGGCTTGGGCACACTCACCCCGCGGTTGGGCTGAAATGTGTGCTGGTCGACGGTATCCCTCGGTGGGAGCGGTCCTGATCTACTCCACGTCACTATGGCACTCACGCTTTCCGAACGCGCGATCCGCGGGCAAAGCCATTTGCGAAGGTTCGCTATCGAGTCGTAAGCATGCAAGTAAGCAAGCTTGTTTCCTTGCTTACCGTGCCCCGTCGAGGATCAGGTCGACCAGTCGGTCGCCGAAGTCGTGGTCGAGCGGGTGGTCGATCAAGGTCACCCGGGCGAGTGCTGTGCCGATGAACACGTCGATCATGAGATCGATGTCGGCGTCGGTCCGGATCTCGCCGCGCGTCCGGGCCCGTTCCAGCATCGATCGGACGCGTCCGTACTCGGGTTCGACGGCGACGGTGCGTACGAGCCGGGCCAGCTCCGGTGCCGACCCGACCTCCGCGAGCAGCCCGGGGATTGCTGCGCGGGCCTCGGACGCGGAGAACTCGTCTACTGCCCAGCGGTAGGTCTCGCGCAGCTCGGCGCGGATGTCGCCGTGGTCGGGGACATCCCGAACCTTGGTCTTGCCGAAGATCGCGTCGAAGACGAGGACCGCGCGCGACGGATAGCGCAGGTAGAGGGTCGCTTTGCTGACTCCCGCGCGGGCGGCGACGGCCTCCATCGTCAGGCTCGCGTAGCCGACTTCACCGAGCACCTCGGCGGCCGCCGCGCGGATCGCCGCGTCGATCTCGGGACTGCGCTTCCGGCCTCTTGTCGCCACACTGACAATGCTATACGCTCCGTTTAGCTGAACGATCCGTTCATTAAAAAATGGAGGCGTGATGATCGGCGATCGGTGGGGCGTGACAATGGTGGAGATCGCCGAGGAGTTTCCTTGCGACCGGTTGGTCGGCGAACCCGCGATCGAGGTCTGGCGTGGGGTGACGATCGCCGCCTCGCCGGAGAAGGTGTGGTCGTGGCTGATTCAAGTACGTCTTGCGCCCTATTCGTACGATTGGATCGACAACCTTGGTCGGCGGTCGCCCCGGGTCGCGTTGGGTCTGGGTGACCCGGAGGTGGGGGATCGGTTCACTGCCTCCGGGGGCCGTCCGTTGGGTCGGGTTCTATCGGTGGAGCCGAACCGAGCCCTGACTGCCGAACTCGCCGGCGTGCTCATGTCGTACGTCCTGAGACCGAGCGGCGACGGCGGTACGCGCCTCCTTCTGAAGATCACGGCGAGACGATGGGGTGGCCCGTTCGGGGCGCTGTCTCGTGTAGCCGCACCGCTGTTGAGCGTCGGCGATCTCGTTATGGCCCGCCGACAGTTGCTGAACTTCAAGCGCCTTGCCGAGCACGCAACACGCGGCTCGGTCGTCGCGCCGTCTGGAGGGCTGCGGTGACCACCGCCGAGCCCGTCGAGATCGCTCCGCCCGCGAAGGTCACAGAGTTGCAACTGTTCGACCGGGTGGATTACCAGGATGCGTACTCGGTGGACACGACCGTCGACCGGACGCCAGAGCAGTGGATGCGTGCGTTCGTCGAGGATGCGCCGATCTGGTTTAAGGTTCCCTGGGCCGGTGTCGGGAAGGTGCTGCTGGGCGCCAGGTTCGGCCCGCTCACCCCGACTTCTGGCTACATCGTCGGATGGAAGGTCCTTGACGATCGGCCCGACGTGTTCGTCGTCGGACTCGACTCCGCCGGAGGACTTCTCGCCCGCATGGTCGCCGTCACCACCCCGGGGCAAGCCGTCGTCGCGACGCAGATCAGTCTCGACTCGGCGTATGCGCGTGCGCTGTGGCCGGTGATCCGGAGAGGGCATCGGTTCTTCGCGCCGTACCTTCTCGGTCGCGCCGCTGCGAGTCTCCAGGGGCGGAAGTCGAACCACGATGATACAAAGCGTGTTTGATTTACATCATGGTGAAAATGTTTGTGCCGAAAGGGTATTGACCATCTGGGCGAAGGGTTGCATGCTTTAGATGTGTAGCGCAGATGCGCTACACATCCCGTCGGAGGTGGATCATGGCCAGCGTCAACACCACGGATTCGTGCACGTTCACGCTCGGCGGACTGACCTTCACGCTGCCGAGTGCGCCGATCGTCGTGTGCACGGGTCGCGCCGCCGACGCGCAGCGGGGGTTGATCGAGCAGCTTCGACAGTCCCTCCACGCGGCGGGTGTCGATCATTATCGTTGGGGCTCAAGAGATATCGATCAGATGACGGACCTCGTGTTCGGTCGCCGGGCACTGCTCGCCGACTTGGCGCTGCGAAGCGTTGCCGATCCGCTCGTAGTGATCGGCAACGCGGGGTCGAGCGGTTTCGCGCGGTGGCATGGACTCGGCGTGGCGGCCGCTGAACTGCGCACGCAGCTGATACTCCTCTCTGATATCGAGACGGTCGCGCTCCACATCCGAACGGGGACCGTCTCCCGTGCGATCGCGTTGGAGGACGACGCGCGCAGACTTGCCCATCGCCTGCACCTCGATGCTCCGCCACGTATCGGGACGGCCGCCGGACTCTACGTCCAGCGTGATGCGGGCGGTGGGCTTCGCACCCAGCGGATGACGGTCCCTCAGGATCGGCCGTGTCGTGAGCGCCGCTGATCGCGGGCTTCACAGGCTCGCGTTACGGTTGCGGTTCCACCGCCTACACCGCAGGGGGCCACAGATGCGGCGGATCGATCCGGTCGCAGCCGAAGCCGCACAGCAACTGCTGCCGTTCCGGGCGCGTGCACTCGCTGCTGCACACAGCGATGCGGTGGAAGTGCTGCAGTCGATCGCGCGGGCGCGTGAGGCGGATGTCGACGACGCGTTGCAGGCCCTCGTCGCTGCCCGTGAAGCGCGCCTGCGCGCGGAGCAACTCGAACGCGACCTCGCGGCGACGTTGGTGCTCGGTCGGGTGTCGGTGACGCAGCTGGCGCGGGCACTGGGGGTTCATCGCGTCACCCTGCAGAACCGTCTAGAGGGCCGGCCCGAGGCTCATGCCCGCGGCGAGGACCTCGAGCGGGTCGATGTGGCACCGTGGGACCGCGGGCGGGTCGAGCCGTGGCGTATCCGCGAGTGACATCGGGGACTGCTGCACGGATAGGTGACAGTTTGGGTGTCATGCCGCTGGTGCGGCTGGGTCGATGATGGTCTCGTATTCGACGGGGGTCAACAGCCCGAGGCGGACCTGTCTCCGCCGCCGGTGGTAGGTGCGTTCGATCCAGGTGACGATCGCGATCCGCAGCTGCTGTCGGGTGTCCCAGCGGCGGCGGTCGAGGACGTTGCGTTGCAGCAGTGCGAAGAAGCTCTCCATCGCGGCGTTGTCGCCGCACGCCCCGACCTTGCCCATCGACCCGACCAGATCATGAGTATTCAAGGCGTGCACGAACTTCCGCGATCGGAACTGGGAACCCCTGTCGCTGTGCACGATGCAGCCCGCGACATCACCCCGGCGGGCGACGGCGCTGTCGAGCGCATTCACGGCGAGTCGAGCCTTCATCCGCGAATCCATGGAGTAGCCCACGATCCGGCCGGAGTACACGTCCTTGACCGCGCACAGGTAGAGCTTGCCCTCACCTGTGTGGTGTTCGGTGATGTCGGTGAGCCACAACCGATTCGGCGCATCCGCGGTGAACTCGCGGCGGACCAGGTCGTCGTGCACCGGCGGCCCCGACCGCTTACCGTTGCGGCCTCGTTTCTTCCCGAACACCGACCACCAGCCGTTGTCGCGGCAGATCCGCCACGCGGTCCGCTCGCACATCGACTCACCAGCCTCCCGGGCTTCGCCGACGAGGAACCGGTATCCGAACTCGGGATCGTCGCGGTACGCGTCGACCAGCGCGTTCGCCCGCCACGCCTCGATGACCTCGGCGGCGGTGACCGGCCGGCGCAGCCATCGGTAATAGGGCTGACGCGAGAGCTTGAGGACCCGGCACGACACCGCGACGGGGATCCCGTCGGCGGCGAGCTCCTTCACGAGCGGGTAGAGCCTTTTCCCGGCAGGTTCGCCTGCGACAGATACGCCGCCGCCCGACGCAGGACCTCGTTCTCCTGCTCCAACAACCGGATCCGCTTGTTTGCCTCACGCAGTTCGGCGGACTCGGACGAAGTCACGCCGGGTTTCACGCCGTCGTCGACGTCGGCGCGGCGCATCCACTTCTGCAGCGTCATCGGGTGCACCCCGAAGTCTTTAGCGACCTGTTCGATCGTCACCCCGTCGCCGCGGCTGCGGGCCACGCGGACGACGTCGTCACGAAACTCCTGAGGGTAGGGCTTGGGCACAGCTACATCCTTCCCGACCGCCCGACGGGCAAGCCAGATCAGATGTCACCTATCCGTGCAGCAGTCCCTCGAGTCGGTAAGGAAGCTTGTAAGCAAACACGCTTGTTTGCGTGGGGATTCAGCGGGGTCCGTGCTCGACTCGTTCGGCTTGGAGGTCCACCTTCGCCGCGGCGGGTAAGCAAACTTGTAAACAAGCAAACTTGCCTACATCGCCGTGATGGATCCTGTCGGACATGAACCGAACTCGCGCTGAGGGGGATGTCCCATCGACGGTCCCCAACGGTGCGCATTCCGCGCGGCGGATCAGATACAGTCCGAAGCGCGTCGGTTCGCTGGCGCGGACATGTGTCGAAGGCCCGGAACCGAGGTTACTGCGTGGCGGCAGTGGGTTCCGGGCCTTCGTCGTGAGCCGACCTAGCGACATCAAGCAGCAGCCCGACGCCCTCAGGTTCGAACCGACCGGCCGAAATCCGCTGGCCGTCCGGCTATCCGACAAGGCACTATGTGCCCATAGCGGATCCCGACCACGTCGTGGTGGTCGGTGACTGGCACGGAAGCGGTCACTGGGCCCGGTACATGCGGTCGACACCGCGGTCGATCATGGCGTCGACACCATCGTCCGCGTCGGCGATTTCGGTCTGCGGCCGGGATCGAGCGGCGTGCGATACCTCGGCGACCTCGACAGACGTTCCGCCGACCGCGGCGTGCGCCTGCTGTGGGTGGCCGGGAACCACGCCGACCACGGCGCGCTCACTGCGTCGCGGGTCGACGCCGACGGCACCCACCGGATCACCCCACCTGCCGCGCGGGAACGGCTGGACCTGGACGGCCAGAGGAACGTCACCGTCTGGGACTCGACCGCGACGGGTCGAGTGCCGATCGGAACCTGGCGGTCGTCGACTGCCGGACACTAGCGGTGCGGGGGATCTTCGAGGACCGGGGCGCGGAGGTGTGAGGTGTGAGACTGTCGTTGTGCAACGTCTCCGTAGGCAAGCCCTGCTTGGCAAGTCGGAGCGGAACGCTTATGTAACGGATTCCCAGCGTCTGCCTGCAACCAGAGACTGAAACCAGCGAGGTGAGGTGCCTTGATCTGCATCTATACGAATCGTAGTGTTTTGTGGGAATTTGGTGATTCCTTCGACACCACTCCGAAGGGTTACTGGTTCGAGTCCAGTTGGGGGAGCGCAACATCGCAGGCGGGACGGGGTCTTCGGACTCCGTCTCTTTTGCTATCCGGTCGCAACGGAGCTGATCGGGCGCGCGCGGATACACCCGGAGCCGATGAACGGCATCGGACCGGCGCGGTTCTCGGAGGCCCGGGCGGCGACCGACGTGCCACCGCCAGTGCGCCGCCGGACCACCGATTCCGGAGGGTCGCAACGAGCCGGGCGCTTAGCCGTCCGGGTTCTCGGCGGTGACCGGATGCGTCGTGAGCGCCGTGTGGACGTTGTCCCGACATCGGCCAGGTATCCCAGGACGCCGAACACGATGTAGACCACCAGTAGCGCCCGGGCCGCGCCCGTCAACAGCAGCGGCCGCGTCGGCGTCGCCCGGGCGACGCCGAACTCCCGGTCACCGAAGAGGTGTTTCGGTACGCCGGCGTCAGCATCAGCCAGTACGCGTTGTACCGCACGGTGTACCGGAGAACCGCCGCGTTGGCCTGGAAGACCGCCCCGGGCGTGCGCCCCAGAACCAGTACGACGATCCATACGATCACCGACACGACACCGAGGCCGAAGCCGGCGACCACCACGACGACGGCGGCGGGGATCCTGAGGATCCCCCGGAAGAACACCGTCCATCTGTTGAGGTGGGTCGGCGGCGGGATGTGCGCCACGACCGGACAGCCGGTGGGCTGCCACGCGAACGGTGGGTACGAACTGGTCAGAAACATCGAGTACCCGCTCACCCGGGCGAACCGATTGATGTACCCGGTCTGGTACCTGCGTGCGAAGTCCGGGGTGTGCGCGGTGAACAGCGCAGCAAACCACGTGATGACCCCGACGACCCCCGAGGTGATACCCAGAGCACCGAGCACGATGTAGTGCGGAATCAGCAGGATCAAACGGAACGCCACGGTCAGGCGTGGCTGTCGCCCGACCGCCGCGACGTCGATCTCGGGAAGGAACTCGCTCGGAGCGGCGAGCGGGCCGTTCATCGATGTCATCTAGATAGCCCCGACGTCGCTCGCTACCCGATTGACGCATCCGCCCCGACATGTCTCCGCCCCGGCATCGGAGTGGCTTGCGCGGCGATCGCGGGGAACACGAGGATGGAGCCGTCCGCCTCACGTGCGATCTCGATCGCGACGTCCTTCGGCTGCTCGATTGGGGAAACGCTGTCGCTGAGGGCACGCAGTCGGTGTGCGGTGTTCAGCAGCTTGTCCACGTCACCGGAGCCGAAGGTGAAGTCGAATACGCCATGTGATCGATCGATTCGCACCGTCGACAGTCGATATAGGAGACTGTCGAGGCTGGCAACCAGCTTGTCGAGGTTCTGCGAGTCCAGCTCGAGCGCTGCCACGAAATTGTCGAACGGGTTCCCCTCGTTCAGCTGGGCATGCTCCACCGCTTGCAGCACGAGAACGCGACGCTTGAGAGCTATGGCGAGTCGCGCCAGCTCCAGATGAGCGTAGAACTCGCTGTCGGGGGCGTCGATCCCGGGAAGTGCCCTGTTGAGGGCTGCCAGTTCGATCGTGTCGCCCCGGAGTGTGGCCAGCGACCGCCGCCACTGCGCGAGGCGTCGTTCTGCCGACGCGATCTCTGTGTCGATGGCGTGGACAGCGCTGTCGAGCCCGAGTGAGGCCCCGATCCGGCCCTGATCGAGAAGGACCGCCGTTGCCTTGTCGATCGCATTCCGGCAGCCGTCGAGCCGGTTGCGTTCGTCGTCGAGTCGGTCCGCATGGAGCTTCTCGAGCAGTGTCGTGAGTCGGTCGATCGCTTGCTTGCGCTGGTATTCCGCGTAGACGCTCGCCCCCGCTGCGACGGCCATGAGCATCAGCGGTGCGGCGACGGTCAACGCGCCGATCCCGGCGGTCGCTGCGCCTGCCGCACCCACGCCGACGGCCGGTATGAACGACGCCTGGGCCGCGATGCCCTTCGCGCCGACCAGCGCGCTGTGGACGCCACCCGAGACCGCACTGGACGCCATCGGGGACAACACGCCGCTGCCGATCTGAGCGGCGACTTTGGCCGGCACGACCATTCGGTAGAGCGCCTCACCGGTTGCCGCAGACGAGGTCGACTTCGCGGCACCGGAGATCAGCGTCCCGAGATGTCGAGCGAGTGGACTCATCGCTCCAAAGGGGATCCCGTGCGACCGGTCGAGATCGCGAGGTCTCGGGTGGACCTCGAGCGTCGCGATCGGGGCGTCCGCGAACAACGCCAGTGCGCTGCGGAGCTCGGTCAGTCGCTGCGGCGTCATCGACGACTCGTCGACCGCCACCTGCATGTCGACTTCGGTAGTGGTCAGCGTCCACACCGGCACCACGTTCTCTACCTGCTCAGACATCTTCCCGCCAATGTGTTGTAGCGCAAGGTGGATCGCCCCTCTCGGTGCCCGGAGCGGGCATCGACAGACGGAACCCTAATGCAAAGAATCTTCCATCAGAACATAACGTGCAGATTGCGTGTTCCTTGTAATTGCTAAGGTGCTAAACCGGCTATCGGTCATGGCAGTGCGACGAGTCGTCTACCCCGCAGATCGGTTCGCTGCCAGGCGGTTTCGATCTCGCTCAAGGGGATCGTCTCCATCTCGAACGCGAGCTCGCCGGACAGTGCCCACTCGACTATCCGCCGGTACGCCTCGCCGATGGTGACCGCGTCGAATCCCTTGGCCGCGCCATAGATCTCGACGCCGGACGTCCGCAGGCTCGCGGCGTCGACGGTGAGTCGGCGACCGGCCGCCTCGCCGACCTGGATCAGGCGGGTCGGCTTCGCGAACGCGAACGATTCCGGGATCAGCGCGCGCAGCAGAATCTCGGTGGGCCGGCCCCAGAGGTAGTCCACGACGACGTCGTACCCGCCGTTCCCGGCATCGATGAATGCCTGCGTCAACGCGTCATCGGAGACCGCGGTGTTGATCACGGTATCGGCGCCGAGGGCCTGCACGTCGCGTAGTTGATCATCGTCGCGGCCGGTCGCCACGATCCGCCCTGCGCCGAGTAGCCGCGCAACCTGGACCGCGAGCCGCCCGGCGACCCCGGTGGCGCCTTGCACCAGTACCGTCTCCCCGGAGACGAACCCCGCGGCGGTCGTGATGGACATGCCTGTGACCGCCGTGCTGAGCAGGGTCGCGACAACTGGATCGATCCCGTCGGGGATCGGCGCGTAGGCTCGGCTGCCCACCACCGCGTGCTCGGCGAGTGCACCGTAGGGCGGACGGAGGTCGCCGAATCCGACGAGCGTGCCGTCCGGCAGGGTGCCGACACCGTCGAAGGCCGGGATCATCGGCAGTTCGGAGAGGTACTTCTTGCTGGCGTAGTGTGCGCCGGCCGCGATCTGCTTGTCGACGTGCTCGACGGCGACGGCTATCACGTCGATGAGCACGTCCCCGTCGCCGCCTACCGGATCGGGAAAGTCCTCATACCGGGGAACGCCGCCGACCTCGTGCAACACGGCCGCCTTCATCGCGGGTCCCGGCCGAAGAACGCGGCAACCCGGCTCTGCCATTCCCCGAGGACGCGTGGAGGCCGGGCGGGCGAGTGATTCCACGTGCGGTGCTGTGCGCGTTCGGAGGCGTCGCGGTGACGCCGCGAATGGCCGTGGCGGGTCTTGCCCTGATGGCCGGACGGCCGATCGAGATGGGCCGGAATCCCCGGGATGTGATGACTGGCCCTGTGTAGCAGGTCGCGCAGTGAGTTGTCGGTTGTCATCCTCGTCCTTCAATCATCGTGCGACGTAGGCGAACGCCCCACGTCCCTATCGGTGATAGAGGGACTCTATCACTGATAGGGTGTGCGGGGAGGTGGGACAGTGGCGTTGGATCGACAGCGGATCGTCACCGAGGCGGTCGCCCTGCTGGACGCAGAAGGCCTCGAAGGGGTGACGCTGCGCAAGCTGGCGGCCCGGCTCGGCGTGCGACAGCCGACGCTGTATTGGCATCTGCCCAGCAAGGCAGCCTTGGTCACCGCACTCGCCGAGGCGATTCTCGACCAGGAGTTCCCTGAACTGGCGCCACCGGAGCCGGACGAACGCTGGCAGGACTGGCTGGGTGGCCTTGCCGAGAGGCTGCGCCGCGCGCTCTTGGCTCACCCGGACGGCGCCCGTGTCCTATCGGCGTCGCAGCTGTCGCTGAGGATGGCCGCGATCTCCGAATTGGCGATGAGCACGCTGGTGACGCGCGGTGTCCCGTTGCGGCAGGCTCGCGTCATCGTGCTGACGATCGAACGCTTCACCGTCGGTCACGTGCTCGAGGAGCAGGCGCCGCGCCCCGATGCGAAGGCGCTGGACGGCTTCGATATGACCGTGTTCGCCGAACAGCACCCGACCATGGTGTCCGGTATCGCCGAATACTTCGCTCCCGGCCGCACCGTCGACGACCTGTTCCGCGAGTGCCTGGATCTGGTCATCGCGGGCGCTACGGCCCGTTCCGATCCGCACCGCGAGTGAGTGTCATCGAGTGCGGGCGGTACCGGCGTTACGAATCGATCGGGCGCGGATCGCGATCGGTGCTCACCACTGCCGGAGCACCGGCAGGGACGGGTCGACCCAGGACTGCCTCACCGGACCTAGGCCACTGACCGCGATCACGGCCGGTTCGGTGGCGTCGGCGCGGGCCCCGTCGTAGTGCGGCGTGCCGGCCACCCGACGGACGAATCCGCCCGGGTAGACGGCGACTGCTCGGCCCGGATCGAAGTCAGGACCGCTGTTGCACCACCAGACCCCGGACAGAACCACGCACAGGCGGTCGGTCACGTAGGTGTGTGGGGCGCTCATCCAACCCGGATACCACTTCATGAGGACCAGGTAGGCGCCTTCCTGGTCCTCACCTCCTGCCAGCACTGCTTCTGCAACGCTGTTCGGCGGTGCCAGGTCGGGCACCCGCCACGGTATGGCGTCCGTCAGTGTGATCTGCGTCTGCGCCGGGTCGAGCTTCGACATCGGGTGTCTCCTCGCGCTTTCGTATCTGAGCCCGGCGGCCGGAAGGCCCTGCGAGGCGATCGATGGGCAACCGCCCGAACGTGACCAATGTAGGTCGAAGTCCGTCCTGATCGAGCAGAAATCGTGGTCGCCGGCCCGGAAGGGGGCTGTGTTCGGCGCGACGCTCGCCGGTCCGGTGTACCCGGCCTTCCAGGCCGGTGATGTCAGCGGTGTCCGCCGAGGGGCGCGGCCCGAAGGTCCGCCGCGTCGTCCGCACGCAGCGGCAGACCGTCGAGGATGTCGTTCCAGACCCCGAACTCGTGCGCCCGCAGGCATTCCCGTCCGGCGTCGTCGGTCATGATCCCGACACAGTAGTCCTCGTGCTCGCACCACACGTGGAACTCACCTCCTCGCCGCACGTACTCGACCAGGTCGACCTGGGTCGTCCACACCGGTACCTCCGTCCGCGCACGGGACGGCACCCATGCATACGCGATGGAGGACCAGGGCGTGGCGGGCCGACTGTCTGACACCATCCTCGCGACTAGTTCGATCACGGAAGTGAGGCTACGACGCCGGAACATGTCGGGCGGGCGATTCGACGGATGGATCACGACCCGATATTCATCTGTTACCCCCCGCCGACGGGCGCGTGCGGGTGGCTGCACGAACGATGGTCGTGACGGCGGCGGTAGCCGCGAGAACGGCGGCGGCGCCCCAGAGAACGGTCAGGTGCCAGCGGGTGTAGCTGTAGGCGCCGGCGACCGCTCCGCTGGTCAGAGCGAGCCAGAGCATCACATAGCGCAGCCACAGGTAGCGGGGGCCGCCGAATGCGGCGTCGACGAGGCGCTGTCCTGCTTTGACCAGTGTGCCGGTCATATAGGTCAAGCCGATCGAGACCTCGCCGCCGCGTTGGAAGGTGGAGTTCAGTACTCCCATCGCGACCGCCAGCAGCAAAACCGCTGGAACCGTGACTCCGGCGGTGTGCGCAGCGGCGGCGACGGTCACGACGCCGGTGGTCGCCCACAGCACCGTCGCCCGGCCGTCCCCGACCCTCGACATCACCGATCCTGCGATCACCCCGAGGAAGAACAGCCCGATCACGCCGAGCGCTCGACCTGCGCTCGGCCACATCCCTTCGGCCGCGGACGCGGCCATCTTCGTCGAGTTGCCGCTCATGAAGGAGATGAAGAACCCACCGAGATACAGGTAGCCGACCGCGTCGAGGAATCCCGACACCCCGGACAGGACCACGGCCAGCAGCAGCTCCCGCCGCCGGATCGACACCACCACTGTCTCGTTCCCCCGTTTCCAGACCCCAGCCATGGTGCCAGGTTCCGAGAGCCCTCGTGCACGCAGGCGCATTCCGACTGTGGATGTCTCCGTTCGTCGGGATACGTCGATCACGCTCGATCGGCTGCGGTTGCCGACGGCCGACCGGCGTCGCCGGGTGGGTCGTCGACACCGAACGCGATGGATTCCAGGGACTCGTATTCGGCCCTGAGAGCGTCGAGCCTCGCCAGCGTGGCGGCGACGGATCCGGTGCCGAGCTCGCCCGGACCGCTTCGATGAGCGTCTCGACCTTCCACCGTCACTTCCGCCACCCCAACGGCATGTCCCCGTTGCAATTCCAGAAGCACCTGCGGCTCCAGGGGGCGTGCTCTGCTGGTGGGGCGACGGGGCCGCCCTGCTCAGGGCCGTAGGAGTTGCAGTGCGGACGATCAGCGCGAGCGGCCCTCGGGCGATTCAGGTCATTGCTGCAGCGTCCAGCAGGCATTCTCGACGGTCGCCCGCCATCCTCGGACGCGGTGGAGGTGTGGGGTTCGGCCGATATCGTTCGCGACCATCTGCGCCGCCTGAATCTTGATGCGGGTCACAGTGGGGGCTTCGTCGCGGATGCGATGGATCAGGGCGGCCCAGGCGTCGATGTACTCCCGCTGCACGTGCCGCGCGTGTCTCTGCGCTTCGCCGTCGAGATGATGGGCTTCGCCGATGAGCACTGTGATCAGGTCTGCCTGGTCGAGCGCGAGCGCCAGGTAGGAGTCGGTGACGGCGCGTACCGCGTCGGTGGGGGCCTGCGAACTGCGCTCGACTCGGGTGAGGGCGTCGCGAAGTATGGCCGTCGAGTGGTCGAACGCGATCTGAAGGAGCTCCTGCTTGCTCTTGACATGCTTGTACACGCTGGGGCCGGCGATCCCCACAGTCGCGCCGATGTCGTCGATGGTGACCTCGCTGAAGCCACGCCGCGCGAACAGAGTGATCGCCGCATCGGCGAGTTCCTGTCGTCGACCGCCGGATCGGGGCGTGATCGGCCTGCGCCTCGCCCGGTAGCGGGCGGTCGCGACGGCGGGCTCCAACAGCAGCATCCGCAGGCAGAGGTCACTGAGCAGGGTGGCGAATTCGCGGCGCGGGAGCGACTGATGGTGGAAAGAGATGCTGGTCACCGCGCCGAACGCGCACTGGGTCAGGAGCGCAGCCTGATCCGTCGCCATGTCGGGCCGCTGTACGAGGAGCGCGTCCCGGACCACTGCGCCGAATCCCGTCAGCCTCCGCCGCAGCTCTGCGCGACCGGCAGCGTCGAGGCTGCGCGCCTCTCTCTGCCACAGCACACCCAGCGACCTGTGCGCTAGGACTCCGGCCGTGAGCCCGGCGGCGATCTCGCTGAGGGCGTAGGTGGATCGGGGAGCGGCGGTGGATCCGTCTTCGATGTAGCTCAGGCTTCGGTCGATCTGGTCGGCGATGACCTCGTAGAGCAACTCGTTCTTGCTGGCGAAGTGCGTGTAGAGGGACGAAGCCGACATGTTGCTCGCCGCGGCGACGTCCTTCATCGACACGTTGCCGTAGCCGTTCTCGGCGAACAGGTCGGCAGCGGCCGACAGAAGCAACGCCCTGCGGTTGTGCGGGCGCGTACCCCGCGGGGGCGGGGGAGTAGCGGGTACAGCGGGCACGGAAGAAGACTAACCGAAAGGGCTAGTGACGATTCGGTTGGCGTGGCACCATAACCGAATAAGCACTAGCCAAATGATGGGAGAGTCGATGAGGGACAGGCTATTCGTGGCGGGCGCGAGGTTCGGGATCGGCAGGTGACGGCCGCCGACTGGATCGATCGCCTCGTGTTGCCGGCGATCGCCGCCCCTATGACGGGGGTGTCGGGACCAGAGCTCGTCGTCGCAGCGTGTCGTAGTGGGATCGTCGGTTCGTTCCCCACACACAACGCCCCGACGGTCGATGCCCTTGACGAATGGCTGAACCGGATCTTCGCCACGCTGGCGCAGTCTCCCGCCGCCGCGCCGGTCGCGGCGAACCTGGTCGTCCACCGCACCAACGCGCGCCTGCAGGGGGACGTGGACTGCCTTATCCGACATGGCGTCGAGATCGTCATCACCAGCGTCGGATCCCCAGCCGGGGTGGTCGCACCGCTGCACGCCGCCGGATGTACCGTACTGGCCGATGTCGCCACCATGCGGCACGTCGACCGTGCACTCGAGGCCGGAGTCGACGGCCTCATCCTGCTCACCGCGGGAGCCGGTGGCCAGACCGGAGCAGCCAACCCCTTCGCGTTCGTTCGCGCTGTGCGGGAACGTTTCGACGGCATCGTCGTCCTCGCCGGTGGGATCACCGACGGGCCGTCGATCCTCGCCGCCCAGATGCTGGGCGCCGATCTGGTGTATCTCGGGACGCGCCTGATCGCCACGACGGAGAGCTGGGCGAGTGCGGGCTACCGAGCCGCCTTGGTCGACGCCGACCTCGACGACGTGCACCTGACCTCGGGCGTGGGCGGCATACCGGCGAACGTGTTGTCCGCCTGGCTCGACCGGCGTCGACCAACCGCCGAAGCCCCGGTAAGCGACGAGGGTCCCGACGGGGGCTTCCGTCAGGAGCGCCTCCTGCGTAACCGTGACGTATGGGGTGCCGGCCACGGGGTGGGTGGCATCAAGCAAGTCCTTCCGGTCGCGGCCGTCATCGACGCCATCAAGACGCAGCACGACTCGGCATGTGAGCGCATGCTGCGCGCCGGTCCACCCCATCTCGGTGCACGACCTATGAAAAGCCCGACCCCTGAAACGGAGCACGCAATGTCGATGTGGAACGCGATCTACGAGCCGCTGGACCGAGCCTGTGGGTACTACCGCGACAAGACCGCCCTCGTCGACAGGGTGAGCAGCGCGACTGGGGGGGCGTGGTGACCGCAGCATCAGCTACCGCGAGCTACAGCAGTGGACCAATCGCGTCGGAAACGGTCTCGTGGAGCTCGGCGTCACCCGCGGCGAGTCCGTCGGCCTGCTGATGCCCAACTGCCTCGAGTTCATTCCCACCCAATACGGCATCTGGAAATCCGGGGCGGCGATGGTCCAGATGCAGGCCCGCGCGTCGGCGAACGACCTTCTGCACTTCCTCACCACCTCGGGCGCCACCACGCTGATCTATCACGACAAGTTCGATGACGTGGTTGCGGGATTCGCGGACCGCTGCCCCTCGCTCCGCCGGTTGATCCGCCTGTCCGGTGCGAGGATCGACGGAGCGATCGACTACGCGCAGTTCTTCGGCGCCCAGCCCGACCACCCGCCGGCGGTCGATGTGCAACCCGACGATCTGGCGTTGATCATGTACACGTCAGGTAGCACCGGCACCCCGAAAGGGGTACGGCATACCCACCGCAGCTGGGGGACGGCGGCCATTGTGGCGGGCATGGAGATCGGCGACATCGCGGCGGGCGAGGTCTTCGCTCACGGTGCCCCACTCACCCACTTCACCCAGATCTTCGTTCTACCCACGATGATGCGCGGCGGTACCACCGTGGTCCTTCCTGGGTTGGACGTGGACCTGCTGCTCGACACGATCGAGAGGCATCGCGTCACGGCAATCGCCCTGGTCCCCACCGTGATCTACGTGATGCTCGCGCATCCTCGGCGGACGGAAGCGGACCTGTCGTCGCTGCGCACCGTCGTCTATGCGGGGTCGCCTATGGCACCGGATCGGCTGCGGGAAGCCGTCGACGTGTTCGGTCAGGTGTTCGTCCAGGCCTATGCCGGAACCGAGCCCGGCTTCATGTCCTGCCTGCGCAAGGAGGACCACCGGGTCGATACGAGCGCGGACGTCGCCCGGCTGGCGTCTGCCGGAAGGGTGATGTACCACGTCGAGCTGACCATCCAGGACGGTGACGACAACCCGGTTCCGACGGGAGTGACCGGTGAGATCTGTGCTCGCCAAGATGGCGCGATGATCGGATATCTCGACTCGTCCAAGGATGACGAAGCACTGCGCAACGGGTGGGTCCACTCCGGTGACATCGGATACCTCGACGAGGACGGATACCTGTTCATCGTCGATCGTAAGAAGGACATGGTCGTGACCGGTGGATTCAACGTCTTCCCCCGCCAGATCGAGGATGTCCTGATGAGCCACCGGAATGTCGCACAGTGCGCCGTCATCGGTATCCCCGACGACAAGTGGGGGGAGGCTGTCAAGGCCGTGGTCGTGCGCGCAGTCGGATCGACGGTGACCGACGCCGAGCTCATCGCCCTGGTCAAGGAACGCAAAGGCAGCGTGTGGGCACCCAAGTCGGTCGACTTCGTCGACTCCTTACCAGTCAACGCATCCGGCAAGCTGGACAAGAAGACCTTGAAGGCGCCCTACTGGGTCGGGCACAGCAGACTGGTGCACTGATCTCTCGGTTCGTGCGGACGCTGTGCTCAACGCGATCGCAGGCGGCGGTACCTCACCGTTGCAGCGGAATACGGATCGTGCCGGGCTCGCCCGGGTTCTCGGCCTCGTCGAGCATGAGCGCGGCGACGGTCGCTCGGCTGACGCGGGCGGGGAACGGCCGCCGGGGCGCCCGGTCGAGCCCGACGGCCCGTCGGGTCGCGCTGAGCGCGCCGTTCGACAGCGGTCCGGCGTGGAACACGATGCCACCGGCGTCGAGCACGATCGTGTCGGCGGCCACCTTGTCGGCCAGCTGGGGTCCGAGCATCCGCAGCAGGTTCCGGGTGAGGACACCGGCGGCGGGTGCGGAACGCCCGGTGCCGTACGCACCCAGCCAGACGACGAGCCGCGGTCGGGCGGCGATCACGGAGCGGGCCCCGGCGGCGAGCGCTCCGGGGTCGTCACCGCCCGCGATACCCAGCCCGGACAGGATCACCGAGCTGCCGGCCAGCGCGGAGGACATCGAATCCGGGTCGTGGACATCGGCTTTCACGCGGATCAGCCGGGGGGAGTCGACGGTGACGCGCTCGGGGGTGCGGGCGATCGCGGTGACGGTGTGGCCGCGATCGAGTGCCTGGCGGGTCAGCTCGAGACCGGTGGCGCCGGACGCGGCGAGGATCGTCAGTTCCATGGCAGTGCTCATCTCTGGATGTCGTCGGGAGGGTCCGTGGGTGGGGCGTACAGATCAGGCGATGTCGCGCAGCACCGCGACCGCGGCGGCGTGCACGCCGGGTGCGGCGACGATGATGTCGGGACTGCCCGGCCGCCATGCCGATCCGTCGACCCGACTCACTGTGCCGCCCGCCTCGCGGACGAACAGCGCGCCCGCGGCCACACCGGGCAGCACGGGCCCGTACTGCCAGAACGCCTCGTGCCGACCCGATGCGACCAGCAGCATGGGGAACGTGGAGGGGACGAACGCCCGCACCACCAGGGCTCGGCCGAGCAGTGCGGCGACCGACGCGCCGATCCGGCGGTAGGTGTCCGTCTGTCCCACCTCCGCCTGGCCGGTCGCCACGATCGCGGCATCCAGGTCCGTCTTGGCCGACACCTGCATCCGGTGGTCGTTGCAGAACGCGCCGCCACCGGTCACCGCCGAATAGGTGAGGTCGCCGATCGGCTGCCGGACCACGGTCAGCACCGGCGCCTCATCACGCACCAGTGTCACCGTCACACCCCACTCGGGCATGCCGTGGATGTGGTTGACGTTGCCCTCGACCGCATCGACCACCCACCATTCACCGCGTGGTAGCCGTGCAGCCTCGAGGTCGTCCGGTAGCCACCGGGCGTCCGGGCGCATCGTTGTGAGCGCCGGTCGCAGGTGCTCGAGTACCAGGTCCTCGTTGCGGCGGCCGGCGGCGAACATGTCGGCGCGCCCGGCCGGACGGGAGTCGGGCGAGAACGTCGCGAGCAGTCGGTCGCCGGCCGCCGTCGTGGCGTCCACGACCGCCGGCAGTAGTTCCGACAACTCGTCGCTAGGGGAGGGGGCGCTGCGCGCATCGAGAGCCATGGTGGTATCTCCTCGGTGGATTCGTATGGGCGCGTGGGCGACTCGGTAGCGGTCGGCGGCCCGGGGTTCATCTCCGACGTTAGGTGCGCCGGTCGATGATTGCGAGTGCATGCTTGGTATTCGAATAGTTACCGTGGTGCATGTGGATCTGAACCTGCTCGTGGCGCTGGACGCCCTGTTGGAAGAGAACAGCGTGGCCGCGGCCGCCGACCGCCTGCACCTGTCGCCGCCGGCGATGAGCCGGACCCTCGCCCGCATCCGACGGGCGACCGGGGACGACATCCTCGTGCGCACGGGCCGCACCATGACCCCCACGCCTAGGGCTCTCGCCCTTCGGGACGAGACCCGCGACGTGGTTCGGAGGGCGGCTGCCCTCCTCACGCCGGAGCAGACCTTGGACCTCGACACCCTCGACCGTGCGTTCACCCTGCGCTGTCACGATGCGCTCGCCGCGGCGCTGGCACCGTCGCTGCTCGGCCGGATCGCCGGCTTCGCGCCACACGCCGCCGTCCGATTCCTCGCCGAGCCCGCCGATGACGTCGCAGACCTGGCTCGCGGACACACCGACGTGGAGATCGGGGCTACCGCACCTCTGCGGCCCGAGATCGCCTCGGAAACAGTGGGTTCCGATCGCATGGTGGCGGTGTTTCGCCCTGGTCACCCCCTTGCGGCAGGGGAGCTGACGATGGAGCGCTTCGCCGCGGCGGGCCACGTGACCATCTCGCGGCGCGGCCGGCTGCGGGGTCCCGTCGACGAGGTTCTTGCACAGCACGGCCTGCGACGGCACGTGATCGCCGCTCTTCCCACGAGTTCGGTGGCGCTCGAGCTGGTGGCCGCCACCGACGTCGTCACCGTCGTCGCGGAACAGGTCTGTCGTCCCACATGGACGAGGCTGGGGCTGCACGTGCGTCCCCTGCCCGTCGAGCTGCCGTCGGTGCCGGTGATCGTCGCGTGGCACCACCGTTACGACAGCGACCCCGCGCATGCCTGGCTGCGTGCGCAGGTGCGCCATGTGCTGTGCGCCGTCATCGAATCGGATCCGTCGGCACGGTGACCGTCGAGTCTTCTTGACTGAATTAGTTGTATGACGCATAATAGTTGCTATGTCTACAACTAATTCGAATGTGTTGCTGATCGGCGGATCTCGCGGTCTGGGATCGGCGCTGGCGCAGGAGTGGGTTCGCCGTGGCCGGCACGTCGTGGCCACCGTCCGCGGTTCGGCCCGCACCCCGTTGCACGACCTCGCGGACGCGCACCCCGGCGCGATCGAGATCGAGACGGTCGACGTCACGGAACCGGAGCAGATCGACGCGCTGCGAGATCGGCTGGCAGGAAGGCGGTTCGGTCTGCTGTTCGTGAACGCCGGCGTCACGAGTCGATCCGATGTCACCGTCGCGCAGACGCCCACCGACGACTTCGTCCGGGTGTTCGTGACCAACGCGCTCAGTCCGCTGCGCGTCATAGAGACGCTGCAGGATCTCATCGAATCCGAGGGGACGATCGGTGTGATGTCCTCGGGGCAGGGAAGTGTGACCAACAACGAGCGAGGCGGGCACGAGGTGTATCGCGGCAGCAAGGCGGCGCTCAACACCTTCATGCGTAGCTACGCGGCACGCCATGCCGGCGAGCCGCGGGCGCTGGTCCTCATGGCGCCCGGCTGGGTGCGCACCGAACTCGGCGGAGAAGGCGCGAAGCTCACCGTCGACGAGAGCATCCCGAACGTCGTCCGAACACTCGAATCGCTCAGTGGTGCACCGGGACTGCACTACGTCGACTACCTCGGCCGGACGGTGCCGTGGTGACCACCGAGGATCCCGCCCGCCGCGCCTGGGACCTGATGCAGCGATTCGTCCAATCCCACAGCCGCCACCGCGAACTCGCCGACGCGCTGGGATTCGGCCTCGGCGGCGGTCGGGGGCGGGTCCTGTTCCAGCTCCGTGGGGGCCCGATGAGCCTGCGCGCGATCGCGGACGCCAACGGCTTCGACGCCCCCTATGCGACGCTGGTCGTCGACAAGCTCGAGCGGCACGAGCTCGTCGAACGCCGACAGGACCCCGGCGACCGGCGGCGGAAGCTGGTCTCGCTCACGGCCGCCGGGCGCGAGGCAGTCGCGACCGCCGACGCGATCCTGCTCCGCCCGCCTGCCGCAGTAGGTACCCTCCCGGCCGGCGACCTCGAGCGGCTGGCCGCACTCCTCGCCCGGCTGCTCGACGCGGATGCCTCGTAGCCGCGATGTGACCGGACGCCTACCAGTTCTGCTCGTCCCGATCCTGCCCGTCGAGGAGTCGCCACAGCGTTCTCCGGCAGTGGTCCAGCTCGTCGGGGCCGACGAGGACGCGCCAGCGTTGTTCCACCGCCTCGGCCGCCGCCAGAACGCGCTGACCGACGATCGATCCGGACGCGGTGGGGTGCAGCAGCTTCGCGCGCCGGTCGGCCGGGTCGGGCTCGCGCGTGAGGATGCCCCATACGACGAGCTCGTCCACCAGCGGGCCGATCGTCTGTTTGGTCGCGCCGAGCCGGGCGGCCACCGCGCTCGCCCGAACGGGACCGTGTTCCAGGGCCGCGAGCACCCTCACGTGGGCGAGCCGCAGTCGCGGGTCGCATTCGACCGCCGCGGCGAGCACCTCGTCGGTGGCGATCGCAGCGACACGGCGCGCGAGTGCTCCGATACGCGACTCGGTCGTGAGGGCGATCATCAGCAGGCCGTCTGCGTCGAGTCGTCGTCGTGGGTTTGACATCGCCCACCAGTGTATCTAGCGTCGAATAATAGTCAGTTATACCTGACTATTGTGACGGGGCGGTGTGCACCGACGATCGCTGAGCCTACGACAGGAGATCTCCCACTGATGAGCCGCCCGTCTCCCGGTCTCGACCGCCGCCCCCGCGTCGCAGGTGTACTGCTGCTGATCACGGCGACGACGCACTTCAGCCAGTTGTGGGCGCTGCACGTCACCTCGACGGTGATCGGCTCCGCGGCATTCGCGGTGCCCTACGCCGCCCTGGGGGGAGCCCTCATCGCCCGCCCCACGCGGATCGCGGCATGTCTGGCGATCGTCGCCACGGCGATCGGCGGCACGAGCGGGGTGATCCGGGTCTTCGTCGTGCAGAAGAACGTCTTCAGCGTCGTTCACCCACTTCTGGACGTCGTGATCATCGCCCTCTCGGCCGCCTGGCTGATCGCGGCGTCGCGATCGAGGAGGCGCTCGGTGAACAGTGCGGGAGGGCCCGCATGAACCGGAGGGGGTTCGTCGCGGCGGCCGTGGTGGGAGTGGGCGCGGCTACAGCAGCGTGTTCCACGTCGGACAGGACCGGCCCGGCGGCATCGATGACGCCGGCTTCGACGGGCGATCCGGGGGCCCTCACCGCCGAGGTATTCCAATCCGCCGATGGGTCGTGCTTCCAGCTGAGGTCCGTGGGCGCAGGCGACCTGGTGGTGATCCATCCCAGTCTCGCCCGCGGCGCAGCGGATTTCGATCAGGTCGCGGTCCTTCTCGCCGAGGCGGGCTATCGGGTCGTCAGCTTCGACCCCCGGGCGGCCGGAGCCACGCGGGACGCGCCGGCACGTCCCGACGCGACAGTGACGCTCGACGACTTCGCCGCCGACCTCCGCGAGATCATCAGCGCGAACGGTGGTCGCGCGCACATCGTCGGCCACGACTTCGGCAATCGCGTGGCTCGGCGCCTCGCGACGCTCAGCCCCGAGGTCGTTCGTTCCATCGTGCTGTGGGGTGCGGGCGCGGGCGTGCCTGCACCCGAGGCGGTGCGGATACTCGCCGCTGTGACCAGCCCGACCACGCCGGCCCCCGAGTTCAAGAAGGCGGTCGCCGACGGATTCTTCGCGCCCGGCAACGACGCGTCGGTCTGGTACACGGGCTGGTATCCGGCGGCGGCGCTCCTCGAGACGCAGGCATCCGGAGCCACCGCGGTATCGCTGTACGAGGGCGGAGGCACTGCGCCCCTGCTCATCGTGCAAGGCGGCCAGGACGCCATCGCGCCGCCGGCCGGCTCGCTCGCCCTGCAGAAGAAGATCGGCGACCGGGCATCCCGGACCGTGATCGACGGGGCGGGCCACTGCATGGTGGCCGAACAACCCCGTCGCCTGGCCGAGGCGACGGCCGAGTTCCTGCGGCGCCACTGAGTGCGGCCCGGTCGTGGCTGGTGTCGCGTGGCGCGACCCGATCGACCTCAGCAGATAGCGGGCCCGGCACCGTCGTCACCCGATAACCTGCAGTCAGGCCGTGACGCCACGACGGCGGCGCGCACGAGAGAAGCAGGAATCCGTCCGTGGACGCACCACTCGACATCGCCATCGACGGACCCGTCCAGGTGTGGACGCTCAACCTGCCCGACCAGGGCAACGCGATCACGGGCGCGGACGTGATCGACGGCCTCGAGCGGGCGGTCGACGCCGTCAACGCCGACGTCGAGATCCGTGCGGTGATCCTGACCGGTGCGGGCAGGATCTTCTCCGCCGGCGGCAACGTGCGCGAGATGGCCGACCGCGAGGGGATGTTCGGCCTCGACCCGATCGAGCAGCGGTACGCGTACATGTCCGGCATCCAACGCATTCCGCGCGCGATGGCCCGCCTCGAGGTGCCGGCGATCGCCGCGGTGAACGGCGCCGCAGTGGGAGCGGGCTGCGATCTGGCGATGATGTGTGACATGCGCGTAGCCTCCGAGCGGGCGTTCTTCGCAGAGAGCTTCGTGCAACTCGGCCTGATCCCCGGCGACGGTGGCTCATGGTTCCTGCCGCGCGTGGTGGGCAGCGAGCGGGCCGCCGAGATGACGTTCACGGGCGACCGGGTGGACGCTGCCACCGCCCTCGAATGGGGGATGGTCGGCCGGGTCGTTCCGCACGACGAGCTGTTGCCCGCCGCACACGCGCTTGCGCAGCGCATCGTCCGCAACCCGGGGCATGCGTTGCGGATGGCGAAGCGTCTGCTGTCGGAATCGCGGACCGGATCGCTCGATTCGGTCCTATCGCTGGCGGCGGCCATGCAGCCGCTGGCGCATCGGTCGCCCGAGCACCACCAGCGGATCGCGAGATGGTCCACACGTTCTGGATAAGTGTGTAGCAGATCATATGACGGCAAATCTGGAATTCACGTTGATAACGGGTTATTGTGAGCTGTGCTATCAAGCAGCTCGCATGCGCCCGCGGTGTTGGGAACGCTTCTCGCATCAGCCGCCGTCGCCACGCTCATCGGTCCAGCCGTCCTGGGGGCGGCGTCCGCAGACACGTCGTGTCAGCCGGTATCGGTCCCGACGGTGCCGGCGGTCCGCTCGGGCGCCGAGCCGCGGGTCGATCTCCCCATCCCCGCGGGATGGCACGCGGCCCCGCTCACCGACGGCGTCCGCGCCGCCGTCGTCGACCCGGCGCATCGCGCCGGCGGCGTCCCGCCCGAAGCCGACGTGGTGATACGGGACGACACCGGCTCGCGCACGCCGCGGGCGGTGATCGACGACGAGATCGCCCGTCTCCGCGCAGCTGCCACGGCCGCGCCCAGCGTGAGCCGCGGGACCGCGTGCGGATTCCCCAGCGCCGTCGTGTCGTACTCCACTGCGGCCGCGCACTCCGTCACTCCAGCGCAACCCTCGACATCGCTGATCGTGGCCGTTCCCGAGGGGCGGAGGCTATACGCGGTCGTGGTCACCATCCGTACTGCGGACGCCAGCAGCCCCGCGTACCTGCGGGATTCGTCCACGGTTCTCGGTGGCGTCCACGTGGCGACCGCCTGATCGTACTCGCTCGGTAACCCAGGTTTTACGTTCAGGAGTTGGCCTCCCGTCCCGCCACGCCGCAGACTGAGGACAGACCGTCGGCAGCCGACTGAGGAGGGACCCGATGCACGCACCCGCTGTGGATCTCCGCGCCCTCGCTCACCGCGGCCCCTGGGTTCCAGGCCGGATCGCCCACGGCCGCAGGCGCTTCTGAACGCATCCCCGACCGCAGCACGGCGCTCTGGAACCACGTCGCGGCTGCGCGCCCGGTGATCCGTGCTCCCACTGTCGACACGGCCAGGCAGCTGGAGCGCGCCCCGACGCACGCGTCTCCCGAACGCGATCACTCCGGGGCTGCCGGGCCGTCTCCGAGCATCGCCCAGCCATCTCCGAGAAGGGGACATCCATGACCATCGAGGCAGTTCGCGAAGACACCGCGCCATCGACGCCGCCACGCGAATGCACCTTCCACACCGACGACTGGCGGATCCTTGCGCGCCACTGGTATCCGGTGGCGCTCGCCGGTGACATCGGTGAGGCACCCGTCCACGTCCGCCTCCTCGACGCCCCACTCGTCGTGTACCGCGCGGGTACCGAGGTCGTGGTCGCGGACGACATCTGCCCGCACCGCGGCGTGCCGCTCAGCGCGGGTACCGGCGACGGTGACACGATCGCGTGTCGGTACCACGGCCTGCGGTTCGGCGCCGGCGGACGGTGTGTGGGCATCCCCGCCCATCCCGACGACAAGATCCCGGCGCGGATGCACCTGCGGCCGTACCGGGTCGTGGAACGCTACGGGCTGGTATGGACGTCGCTCGACCGCGGCGCCTATCCGGAGCTCATGCCGGCGATGCGGCACTGGGACCGACCCGGATTCCAGAACATCAACCTCGCCGGGTTCGATGTCAAGGCGTTCGCCGGCCGGCAGGTCGAGGGATTTCTCGACGTCGCGCACTTCGGGTTCGTGCATGCGGGCACGTTCGGCGACCCGGACAACGCGGTGGTGCCCGCATACAACCCGGTGCGCACCGACTATGGGTTCGAGGTCGATTACCGCAGCTCCGTCGGCAACTACCCGCACGGAGGTAGGAGTGGAGAGGACGGGTTCGAGTGGCTGCGGCACTTCGAGCTGTTCGTCCCGTTCACCGCGACGATCGCGGTGCACTTCCCGGACGACGGGATTCTCGAGATCATGAACGCCGCCAGCCCGGTGTCGGCGCGGCAGACGCGCATGTTCGCGCCGCTGGCCCGCAACTTCGACACGGACCGGCCGGAACAGGAGGTGCACGACTTCAACCTCCGGATCTTCGAGGAGGACCGTGAGGTCGTCGAGATCCAGAAGCCCGAGAACCTGCCGCTCGACCCACGGCTCGAGGTCAACATCGCGGCAGACCGCAGCTCGGTCGCCTACCGCCGAGCGTTGCGCGCCCTCGGCTTGAGCGAATTCTTCACGGCGTGAGCGCTCAGTACAGTGGGCGCACCGCGTAGACCTGCAGCTTCCGGGGCGCGCCCTTGGCCTTGAACCGCCGGGGCCGCAGTTGGTAGCGGGTGCGGTCGGCGATGGTGAAGACGGTCTCCGACGCCAGCACCTCGCCGCCGCTGGCGGCCTCGGCGACGCGCGCGGCGATGTTGACGTCGACGCCGATCAGATCGCCCTTGACCCGCTGCGGCGTTCCGGTGTGCAGGCCGGCCCGCAGGATCGGACGGTATCCGTCGGCCACGTCGATCTGCCCGACCGCCTCGACCGCCTCGAAGGTCGCCTCGATGGCGCTGTCGCTGTCGAACGCGGCCATCGCGCCGTCGCCCATCGTTTTGATCACTACGCCGCCGTGCCGGTGGATCACGTCGCGGGTGGTGCGGTTGACGGCGTCCAGCAGCCGCACGATCTCATCGTCGCTGCGGTGCAGGGCCCACGATGAGAAGGCGACCAGGTCGGTGAACAGGATCGTCACCGGCTTCGGAGGTGCGTAGTCCTCGTCGCGGCGCGAGAGAAAGGCCTGCCAGGTGGCGGTGAACAGGCTGCCGAACTCGCGTGTCACCGTCGGCTCCTCGCCGATCACGCGGTCGAGTAGGGCGTTCAGACGCTGGGTCGACTCGGCCTCCGGGCGGAAGAGGTCCTTCTTCGGTCCGCCGGGCAGCATCTCGCGAGCGGCCCGGACGGCGCCGGCCGCGGTCGGGTTCCGGTTCAGCGCGTGCACGGCCTCGCGTGCCGAGGCGAGCGCGCCGCGAGCCCGACCAGGATCGTCCGGTTCGGAGGAGTCCTGCGGGCTTGGGGTCACGTCCTTCGCCGTCACATCATCGATCATTCCAGAAGGGACGGACACGGCTCGCAGGCCCGCGTCCGGAGGGGCGTGGGTCTGCGACGCCGACGGTGCCGGGTCGTCACCGTCGGCACTCACGTGACGCTTCAGTGCTCGAGCTCTGCGTGCGCCGCTTGGTATTTCGCGGCCCAGACCATCGAGTCGAGGTCGGCCGCGGCATTCAGCAGCGATGTCAGCACATCGAGGATGCGCCTCCGCGGAGGCTGCGGAACCGCCGGCCGGATGCCGAACTCGATCCTCCTGCCACGTACGTCGTAGTGGTCCAACACGTGTGCCCCTTCGATCGCCGTTGATCTCTACGCAAGGCTAGGCCGAATCGCCTGAGAAGGGCCCGATTTCCACCGGTGCGTTGCCGAAGAGATCAACCGGGGTCGGATCGAGGAGCACGGGCGTAGCGTCGTGGTATGTACGTTGAGACGCAGACCACAGATCCCTGTCCGGTGTGCGGCGGCTTGCTGATGATCCGCCGGGCCTACACCGAGGCCGACGGTAACCGCGAGTGGCAGACCCCGTACGTGCACTGCCGGGTGCCGGGCCACTTCAGCGAGGCCCGGCCCACGCGGCGGGCCGCCACCCACAGTCGATGACGTGTGCGCGGCTGCGTGTTCCATGCAGCCGCGCAACTGATTCCGCCGTTCCGTCAGCCGAGACGCCCAGTCGTCGCGCCGGCCAGCCCCGCTCTGACCGCCACCGTGACGTCGTCGGCCAGGGCTTCGTCGGCTCCCGCCTCCAGCGCATCGAGAATCCGTCCCACGATCACCGCGGGATCGCTCTTGGGTGCGTCCACGTGGGTGGTCATCGGTGTGTCTGTGTAGCCGAGGTGCGCGCCCAACACCTGTGTCCCCTGACCGGCGAGTTCCAGCCGGAGCGAATTGGTCAGGCCCCACAGTGCGGCTTTGGAGCCGCTGTAGGCGCCGGGCTGCGCGAGCCAGCTGAGCACCGAGTGCACGTCCACCACGGCCCCTCCGCCTGCCGCGGCCAGCGCCGGTGCGAGCGCGCGGGTCAGGGCGAGCGGGCCGAAGACGTTGGCCTCGAAGGTCGCCCGGATCTCCTCGAACGGGGACGCGAGCAGCGACGGTGCCCCTTTCACGCCGGCGTTGTTGATCAGCAGGCCGGTGTCGGCGGCGGTCTCGGCGGTGGCGGCGATCTGCTGGGCATCGGTCACGTCGAGCCGCACCGGCACGACGCGCGGGTCGTGCCAGTCGTGGTCGCGGCGCGTGCCCGCGTACACCTTGTGGGCGCCGCGCTCGAGGGTCTGGCGGACGAACTCCCGGCCGAGGCCGCCGGTGGCGCCGGTGACCAGGACGGTGGCTCTATCGATGAGCATGATGATTCTCCCTTTTCCCTTGTCTTCTTGTCTCTTGTGGCCGGTTCTCAGGCGGCCGCGGGGCGCGACCGGACGAACAGCGCCGCGGGTACCGCGACGACGAGCAGGACCGCGGCGCCCACCACCAGTCCGTGATGGTCCGCGGTGGTGAAGGCACCGCGCACGGCGTCCTCGACCACCCGCGTCAGGTGGGCCGGAAGCGCGGCGGCGCCCGCGTCGCCGTGCCCGGCGGCGGCCACGACACCGTCGGCTACCGGGGTGGGCACGTGCGCCGTGGACAGGCGTCGGCCGAGTTGCTCGGCGAATCCGGTGGTGAGTACCGTGCCGAGCACCGCAGCGCCGAGTACGTTGCCCACCTGTCGGAACATGTTGACGGCAGCGCTCGCCATGCCGGCCTGCGCGGTGGGAACACTGATCACCGCGGCCGCCGTCGACGGTGCGACGAGGACGCCTGCGCCGAGGCCCACGACGAGTAGACCGGGCAGCATTCGCGCGAAGTCCGGGCCGGGCCGGGTCAGCAGGAGCAGGAGGTCGCCGGCGGCCATGAGGGTCAGGCCGGCAGTGAGGATCACCCGGAAGCCGGTGCGGCGCACGACGAGCCCTGCGGACGCACTGGCGGCGACGAACGGGATGAACATCGCCAGCAGGCGCAGTCCGGCGCCGAGGACGGTCGTGCCCGCGGAATGCTGCAGTTGCAGCGTGGTCAGCAGCGCGGTGCCGGTGAAGCCGAACATCGCGGTGGCCGCCACCGCCATCACGGCGCTGAACGACGGCGACTGGAACAGACGTACGTCCAACATCGGTGACGGGTGGCGCGACTCCCATGTCACGAACCCGGCGAGTGCGGCTACCGCCACGATCCACGCGGTGACGATCGTCTCCGAGCCGTAGCCCATTGTGCCGCCCTCGATGACGGCGAATGTGAGGGTCGCCACCGTCAGCGTGCCGAGGGCCACGCCGACGGGGTCGAGCCGACGACGGCCGGGATACCGACTCTCGGCGAGGACGAGGACGGCGCCGAGCACTGCACCTATGCCGAGCACCACGTTGGTCGCGAACGCGAGATGCCACGAGCCGGCCTTCACGAATGTCCCCGCGAGGACGGGGCCGAGCGCCAGCCCGAGCCCGGAGCTGCCCGCCCAGATGCTGACACCCACGGTCCGCCGGTGCGGATCGCTGAACGCGTGGGTCACCAGCGCCAGGCCGGACGGCAGCACCATCGCGCCGCCCACGCCCATCACGGCCTGCGCGGCGATCAGCATTCCCGTCGACCCGGCGACCATCGCAAAGGCGCTCCCGATCGCGAACGTGGCGGCGCCGGCGCCGAACACGAGGCGTCGACCGAGCAGATCGGCCGCGGTGCCCGCGACCAGTACCAGGCTCGCCACCACCAGGCTGTAGGCGCTGGTGATCCACACCGCCGACGCCGCCGACGGCCGCAGGTCCGCCTGGATGGTGGCCAGCGCGGCGATGGTCGACGAGACGTCGACGAAGGTCATCATCGTGCCGATGCACACGACCGCGAGCATCGCTGCGGGGTGCGGTACTCGGCGGGCCGGCGCCGATGGCGCCGGAGCGAGCGCATCGAGTTTTGTCATGCAACTTACCGTAGGTGAGTGAGTTGCTTGACGCAACCGACTATCCTGGAGGCATGCGCAGGACCAGCTTCGCCGACGTCAACTGCTCCGTGGCCCAATGTCTCGAGGTCGTAGGGGAGCGGTGGACGCCGCTCATCATCCGTGATGCTCTGCTGGGTGTGACGCGGTTCGAGGACTTCCGTGAGCGGCTCGGGATCGCCCGCAACGTGCTCACCCTGCGGCTCGAGCAGCTGGTGGAGGACGGGATCCTGATGCGAGAGCCGTACCAGGACAAGCCGATCCGGTACGACTACCGGCTCACAGACAAGGGGCTCGATCTGTGGCACGTGATCGGTGCGATGCGGGAGTGGGGCGACAGGTGGTCCGCACCGGCCGGTCCGCCCGTCACCCTCGTGCACCTGGGGTGCGGCGGCGACGTGCGGTTGCGCGGGGTGTGTGACGGGTGCGGTGAGATCGTGGAGCGCACGTCCGTCATCGCCCGCCCCGGGCCCGGTGCACGCGAAGGCGCGCCGCTGCCGCTGTGACGGGTGCGATCGCGGAGCCCCGGTGCCCGGGCACCGGTCATGCCCGATCCGGCTCCCACGCTGCGGTCACCAGTTCGTCGATGGCCATCCTGTCGGGGGTGGCCGTCGTCTCGTCGACGGACCGACCGACCGCCACGACGGACATGATCGCCCAGCCGGGCGCCGGGCGGAGGTCGTCGGTCAGTCCGCCGAGGTCGAATGCTCGGAACTGGTGGCAGGCCAGGCCCATCGCCTCGGCCTGGATCGTCAGGTGCGCCACCGCCTGCCCGAGGTCGTAGTCCGCGAAATCCGAGTAGGGCATGTCGCCTACCGCGCGCCGGGCGGCTGTGACGATGAGTGCGCTGGCGTCCGGGGCCCATCGGGCCGAGCTCGGTGCGAGGTGCCCGACGATCAACCGGTGTACGGGGTCGCCGCGGAGCGCCGGGCGGAAGCCCCACGGCTGCGAGTTCCCGGCCGACGGTGCGTGGCCCGCGGCCTCGAGCAACAGCCGGGACTGCGCAGCGGTGAGCACATGGCCGACGTCGAATCGGTACGGGCTCACTCGCCCGGCGAGGAGCGGGTGCAGATGCTGTCGCTCGGCTGCGGATTCCACGGTTGTGGCCAACCACGTCCGGCGCAGTAGTGTTCCCAGCCGTCGACGGTGGTCGCCGGCTGTGCGTCGTCAGCGGTGGTCGGCGAGTCCGCGGAAGTAGTGCTCCAGCTTCTGGATCACGCTGCCGCCGGCGGCTCCGGCCTCGAGGTCGGAGAGCGCGTCGCCGAGCGCCTTCCACAACTGAGTGACGGGGACTCCCAGCTTGTCGGCCTCGCCGTCGATGTCGCTGGCGAGGCGGTAGAGGAAGGTTCTGATCGATGCGCGGTGCGCGTCGTCCGGTTGGCCTGTGGTCGGCCTGCTGATGCCGAGCTGGTGGAGCTCTTCGGCGTGCTCCTGCGCGCGTGTCATGCGATCACGCTAAGCCGTCGGTGCCTGTTCTGCGCGCCGGAACACGCAGGTTTCTCCAGCGCGCGGTCATTCCTCGTCCGGTGCGAGTGCGGTTGCAGGGGGCTCGGTTGGATCGGTGATCGGGGGAGGCGTCGGGATCATGGGGATCACGCGTGCACAGGCGGCGCGCAAGGTGCTCTCGCGCCCGGTCAGCGCATACACCCGCGCGCGTAGCGACGTGAGTAGCTCTTCCCACGGTGTGCGATATGACACAATGGCAATTTATCACACTGAATCAGTTGACGGCCGCATGGCGGCGAAGTGCGCTTTACGTCACGGTCCGACATGTCACCGGCCACAAGATGATCTCGATTTGGGCGTGGTGGATGTCACACCAGTCACTCTAGTGTCATCTTCTATACATGAAGGATCCGATCAGAGTCCGATTCGGCGACGGAACCAGCATCACGCTGCCGAGGGGACACACGCATGTGACCTACGAGTACGGCCGTGTGACGGCCAGCTACGACGACCGGCCGACGATCGTGTACGACGCGGTCGCGATCGAGTGCCGGTGGGAACTGCCCACGAGCCTGGCGGTCTGACACTCGGACAACCCCCGCCGCCGACGCGGCGTGAGTGGCTCGGTGCCGGCCTCGGCTGGGTGTGGCCCTGTGTCGGTCGGACGGCCCGTTGTCGGTCGCAGCCGCCGGTGTCGGGCGTGCCGCCGTCGTGACTCCGGTTGTGCCCAGCCGCGGCCAGCGTGGTGCGTTCGGTGCCCTACTGCCAGTGCTCCCCTCTACGCTGCATCACGGTCCCGAATGAGTGTGCGATCCCGGCTGGGGACGGCGACGTCCGCTGGGGCGGGCGATCTCCGGTAGGGATGCGTGCGCGGTCCACGGTCCGGCATCGGTCGCCGAGACCGACCGTGTGCGCGTCCTCCTGGCGTGGTCTCGCATCCGGTGTGCCCGGTATGCGTATCTGAGCACGGCCGTCGATCGCCCGCCTGTGCTAGCGTCAGCGGCGGCGCAAGCGGTCACGCTGGCGGGGGAATCCTCTGATCTTCGTAACTGGTTGCTAGACATCATGGAAGCCCGTGAAGAGCCCTCGTCTCCTCGGGCAGGCGGCCTACGCGCGCGGAGCGACGCGGCGGGTCCACTTACGGCCGTTCCACCACCGGACGGCGTTGGAGTTGTCCGGATCGGGATACCAACCGGCGGGAGCGACCGGCGGCGGCGCGGACGTCGGCGCGGTCAACGTCGTACCCCGCAGGCGCGCGCCGGCGGCCTTCGCGGCCGCTGCGGCCTTCGCCGTGGAGGCGGCAGGTGCCGTCGTAGGCTCGCCCGCATGTGCTCCCGAGGTCAAGGCCGACGGTGCCGGCATCCGCGCCCCACCCCGTGCGTCGTCGCTGGTGGCCGTGCGTCGGCCCGTTTTGCGTGGGATCGTCTGACGGGCTGACACCGCCCGGCGGACCGATATCGCCCGACGCCCGGTGCCCTTCGATGCCGCTGCGCGGGCGGCGGGGGAGATGGTGACCTTGACGGGCCCCATCTGCGTCGACGTTCGCAAACGGATCATCGGTCAAGTGTGCGACGGTTCGCCGTCCCGGAGGTGGGGTTCGGCGAATCGGGCGGTAGAGTGTCGCTGGCGCATTCGCGCTGCGGGGCAGTAGCTCAGTCGGTTAGAGCCGCGGACTCATAATCCGCTGGTCGCGGGTTCGAGCCCCGCCTGCCCCACCAGGTCGCGCTGGGCCGCCGTCGACGCTAGGCCACTCGTCCAGCACTGCGCACACACCAGCTGTGGGTCGTATGTGCATAGAGAAGAGTGTCTTCCCACAGGGGCACCTCCCGCGCGAGCGTGCGACCTCCGCTGGGGGACCGCGACAGCCGATCGGTCGGGCAGCTGTTATGTGACCGCCAAAGGCGCGCAGGAAGATCGATGTGACCGCTGCACGGCTCTGCGGACGACCGTTTCGTCAGCCGAGTGCGCCGCAGCCTCGGCCTGGCCTGTGAGCCCCGTCGGGTACCGGCTGATCGTCTCGCTGTGCGTGGCCGAAGAGGTTGCGAGTCACGGGTGTATCGCCGCCTGCACCGAACGGCCGTCGCGCGGCTTGTATCCCGGCACGCAAGAGATGGCGGTTCGTCGCCGATCTCGGCTGGCTCGCCGCGCGACTGTGAGGCGCGTGGTCCGCGGGGCGTCCCCGTAACTGCGGTGGATCTTCGTGGCGGCGGCGTCCACCCGACCGACCCGGAACGCATTGCGAAACGGCCCCAGCACGATGGTGCCGGGGCCGTCGCCTCGAGGAGGTGTGGTCGCTGGGCGCGCAAATGTGCTGCGGTCCAGTCGATCCCGCTATAGTTGGCTAGCCGGTCTTACCGGAGCTCGAGCCGTGGCTGCTGCCGCCACTGCTGCCCCCACTGGAGCTGCTACCGGCACTGCCGCCGTGCGTCATCCCGCTGATCGCGTTGTGGACCGCGCTGGCTACCGAATGGACCGCACCTCCGACTCCCTTACCGCCGGTCGTGCTGCTGCTTGTCGTGCCGCTCGTCGTGCTGCTGGTGGTGGTGCTGCTCGTCGTGCTGCTGGTGGTGTCGGCCGTACCGTTGGTGGTGTCGGTAGTCGTGCTGGGTGTCGTGACCTTGTTGGTCGCCAGCAGGGAAGTGGTTGTCGTCGCTGCGGGTACGACCGCCGGAGTGGCTGCGGGGGCGGTGGAGTTCGGGGTGACGCCGAGCGAGGTCGCCGCGTCGCCGGTCTGCGTCGCGAGGCTCCCCGACAGGCTGTTCGCCTCGCTCGCGAGGTTGTTGGCCCAGGTGCCCACGTTGTCGTTGAGGTAGCTCGTGATCGGGCCCCCGACGGTCGACGCAATCGGCGTGTATACGGAACCCAGGGCGGACGCGACGGTCTGGATCCCGCTGTCCAGGCCCAGCAGGCCGGTGACATCTGTAACTGGAGTCGACGTGACACCGGCCGTGGATACGAGGGTATTGATGACGGAAGCGGTGATGAGGCCGTCGTCTGACGTCTGGTCGGGGACGGTGCCGATGTCGATCGGAGGCAGCAGGCTGACGCCGTCGATCGACGGGAGGGTGAAGCCGACCCCCGTGGTGCCGTAGTAGTAGCTGCCCATCGAGTACTCGATGGGGATCGTCAGGCCCGCGACCGAGAGCGTGGCCGCCGAGACACCGCTGTTGCTGTATACGCCGTTGGTGCCGTAGTAGGAGGACTGCCCGGTCGTCACGGTGAGGTCGTTGAAGCCGAGGTCGGCGATGGCGAAGTTCGACAGGGACGTCCCGCCGACCATGGACACTCCGGTCGCCGTAGGGAGGACCAGGCCGGGCGTGCTGAGCGTGCCGTAGCTGAACAGGTTGCCGGGGAAGGTGATTCCGTACGCCGTGATCGGGATGGCGACGACGGTGTCGCTCGTCGAGAGGGCAGGGACGCCGACGAGGTCGGTGTCGAGGGGGCCGACATCGAGTACGGGCATGGTGTCCAAGAAGCCGATGGCGCCGTTGAAGGGCAATGTATACGTGCCCGTGGCGGTCGGATCCCAGGCGGTGATCGACGGCGTCGTGGCATCGAGGCCGGCGTCGTCGAGCACATCGCCCACATCGCCGGAGATGTCGCTGAGACTGAGGCCCGAGCCGGAGAGAACGGTGTTGACTGCGCCGAGGACGACGTTGTTGCCCGAGATGCTGCTGAGGCTGGCGTCCACCTGGTCCACCGCCGTGCCTACCAGTCCGCTGAGCGAGATGCTCGGAATCTGTACGAACAGGTTGTTGACCGTCGTGTTTCCGCTGATGCCGAGCAGTCCCCAGTCGAAGTCGTTGCCGTACTGGGTGTTCGTCGCGACGACGCCGAGCGCACTGAGGAGGCTGCTGAGCGTCGGTACCGAGATCGTTCCCAGCTCGAGCCCTTGGCCACCGGGGAGTGTGGCGAGCAGGCTGTTGACGTCCGAGACCACATCGTTCAGGGGCTCGATCGCTGTATTGAGGTCGCTCAAGGCGCCCGTCACCGGACTGAGAACGTCCAGGACGTCGGCGACGTCTCCGAGTGCACCGCCAACAGTGCTGAGGCTATCGCCCAAGCCGGTTCCGAGTGTGGAGCTGACCGCGTTGCTCGGCAGGCCCGGGATGTTGCTGACGTCGGTTCCGGTCACGTCGAGCAGGTTGGCGACGTCACCGAGCGTCGTCGACAGATCGGCCGGATCCAAGACGTTCGCCTGGTTGTACCAACTCGAGTCCGTCGGCAGGAGCCCCGGCACGACTCCGTTCACCGCCGAGGTGACCGGGTTGGTGACGTTGTTGAGGATCGCGCTGACGTTGTTCGCGGCCTCGAGCGAGTTGTTCAGCGTGTTCGACGAGTCGGTGATGATCTGCGTGTAGTCGGGCCCCGTCGTGGTGTCGGCCTGCGCAACCCCCTGCTGCGCGAGGCCGAGTCCCGCGGTGGCTGCGATCGCGCCCGCTGCGGTGGCCGCGCGGCGCGCGATGACCCTGCGCGGGGTCGTCCGATGCTTACCGGTCATGTCCGGCTCCTTCTCAACGGTCCTGAGAGACGCGTGATCGACGTCTCACACGGCGTTAACACTATTACCCGATGCCGGAGTTTGAAACCTGAATCGCGACCTTTATAACCGCGGATCAGAGAAATTTCGATTGCATCGACTTACTACTTTTGGGAACGGTCCGGACTTGTGGAAGAAGAGAAACGGGGCGGGCCGCTTGCGCGACCCGCCCCGCCGTCGAGACCGACGTCAGTGAACGCCGCCACCGCCGCCGGCGTGGCCGCTCACGCCGCCGCTACCGGCGGAGACGTGGCCGCCTGCGCCCGCGCCGGCGCCATGGCTACCCGCGGAGACCG
>NZ_BAABFR010000007.1:0-91615 GCF_039541155.1 Tsukamurella soli | reverse complement strand
CGCCGCCGAGCGACCCCGCCGCGGCGACGGCACCCTGGTCGCGGGCCGGGACGCCACCCGGCTGCGACTGGTCGTCGACGCTGCCGTACGCGGCGCTCCGGGGCCCGACGATGACGTGCCCCGCCTCGGCGCAGCGCTGCTGTCGCTGCGGGTGCGCGACGCAGCGTTCGCGCTGGCTGCGACGGAGGCCGCAGACTCCGCGACCGAAGTGTTCGCGGAGCTGGCACGCCGGCTGCGGGGCACACCCCGCGCCGCAGCCGCGACCCTGGTCGCCGGGATCAGCTATGTGCGCGCGGTCGGCCCGATGGTCGGGATCGGCCTCGACGCCGCGCTGGCGGCCGACCCCGACTATCGCGCGGCCCACCTGCTGCTGCAGGCGTTCGACGGTGGCATGACCCCTGAGCTGCTCGCGGGCCTGGTGGACGTGGGCCAGGACATCGCGCGGGAACTCGGGGTGGTGATGCCGCGCGTCGACCCGCTTGCGATGGCGGGCTAGATCAGCGAGGCCGGCGGGCTACCGCTGGGCGGCGTGGGCGCGGTCGCCGAGCGCGCGCGTGTACGTCCAGGCGTCCGACACGACGTCGCGCAGGTCGGTGTGTTGCGGCTGCCACCCGAGGTCGTCGACCGCGCGTCGGGACGACGCGATGAGCACGGCGGGGTCGCCAGCGCGGCGTGGCGCATCCACGACCGGGATGTCGAGCCCCGTGACGTCACGGCAGGTGTCGATCACCTGGCGGACCGAGAAGCCCTCTCCCGAACCGAGATTGAAGATGTCGTGCCGACCGGGCGCGGCGTGGTCGAGGGCGAGCAGGTGAGCATCGGCGAGGTCCTTGACGTGTACGTAGTCGCGCACGGCGGTGCCGTCGGGGGTGGGGTAGTCGGTGCCGAAGACCGAGATCTTCTCGCGCTGCCCGAGGGCGGTCTGCAGTACCAGCGGGATCAGGTGGGTCTCTACCTCGCGGTTCTCGCCGAACCCGCCGTAGCTGCCGGCCACGTTGAAGTACCTCAGCGAGACCGCGGCGAGGCCGTGGGCCGCGGCATACGACGTGATCGCGGCGTCGATCGCCAGCTTGGTGGCGCCGTAGGTGTTGGTCGGAGCGGTCGGGGCCTCCTCGGTGATCGGCACCGTCTTCGGCTCGCCGTACGTCGCGGCGGTGGACGAGAACACCAGCCGCGGCGTACCGGAGTGCCGCACGGCCTCGAGCAGTGCGAGCGAGGTGACCACGTTGCCGTACCAGTACACCTCGGGGGCCTGGACGGACTCGCCGACCAGCGACTTCGCCGCGAAGTGCAGTACCCCGTCGAACCGCGGCTGCGCCGGGTCCTCGCCCAGTACGTCGGCCGCGACGTCTGCGACATCGCCCTCGATGAACTCCGCGCCGGTCGGGACGGCGTCGCGGTTTCCGGTCACCAGGTTGTCGATCACCGTCACCTCGTGGCCGCGCTCGAGCAACACCTGGGTGCAGACACTCCCGACATACCCGGCTCCGCCGGTCACCACAAGCCTCATGCGCCTGAGGCTACCGACCGACCCTGCCGGTCCGCTGCACGGGCACGCCGGGACCGCTGCGGTCCCCTGATCGGTGGGACGGGTCTCAGACCGCCTCGACGAACACGGCATGCGCCAGTTCGTCGGCCAGTTCGAAGTCGTCGTGCCCCGGGACCGATATCTGCACCGAGCCGCGCTGCACAGTCACCATGACGCGCGCGTCCGGGACCACGCCGGCAGACCGGAACCGGCCGATCAGCTCGGTGTCGGCCTGCACGTGCTCGGCGAGTCTCTTGATCACCACCGCGGCGGGCCCGCCACGGGGCAGGTCGGTGAGGCGGCTCGGCGTGACCCCGGCGTCGGCGGCCGCGACACCCAGGTCGGCGAGCCCGGGGATCGGGTTGCCGTACGGCGACGTGGTCGGGCTGCCCAGCACCTCCACGAGCCGGCGCTCGACCTCCTCGCTCATGACGTGCTCCCACCGGCAGGCCTCGGCGTGGACGTTCTCCCACTGCAGCCCGATGACGTCCACCAGGAGGCGCTCGGCGAGACGGTGCTTGCGCATCACGGCAACGGCCAGTGTGCGGCCGCGGTCGGTGAGCTCGAGGTGGCGGTCACCGGCGACGTGGAGGAGGCCGTCGCGTTCCATCCGGGCGACCGTCTGCGACACCGTGGGGCCGCTCTGCTCGAGCCGCTCCGCGATCCGGGCGCGCAGCGGTACCACGCCCTCCTCCTCCAGCTCGTAGATCGTGCGCAGGTACATCTCGGTCGTGTCAACCAGATCGTTCAAGTAGCGCTCCTTCGTCCGTGCCAGCTTACCGGTTCCGGTGCCCAGAATCCGAGGTCTATCCGGGCGGGATCCGATCCCGGGCCCGCGGTAGGTCCGGTTTCGCGGGCGGCCAAAGGTATTGGGCGGCTAGGGTAGCGCCATGGTGGGATCGGTGGGCGGTGGCGGAGGGTCGGGACCGGGTGGATCGGCGATGGTGTGGGACCCGGAGGTCCTCGAATACCGGTTCTCGCCGTCGCACCCGATGGACCCCGTCCGCCTCGAGCTCACGGTCGCGCTAGCGCGTCTGCTCGGGGTGCTCGACGGTGTCGAGTTGGTGCGGCCGTCGGGATTCGGCGACCACGAGCTCCGGCGCGTGCACTCGGACGACTACGTCGACGCGGTGCGGCTCGCCGGCCGCGTCGGGCCGGTGCGGGCCGTCGAGGTGCCGGTGCTTGCTGCGTACGGACTGGGCAACGACGACAACCCGGTCTTCGCCCACATCCACGAGGCCGCCGCGAGCATCGTCGCGTCGTCCTTGGCCGGCGCGCAGGCGATCGCGTCCGGCAGCGCGACGCGTGCCGTCAACATCGCCGGCGGGATGCACCACGCGATGCGGGCGCACGCCTCGGGGTTCTGCATCTACAACGATGCGGCGATCGCGATCTCGTGGCTGCTCGACAACGGCTTCGACAGGGTCGCGTACATCGACGTCGACGCCCATCACGGCGACGGCGTGCAGGCTGCGTTCTGGAACGATCCGCGGGTGTTGACCGTGTCGCTGCACGAGGATCCGCGCTGGCTGTGGCCGGGGACCGGCTTCCCCTCGGAACTCGGGGGACCCGAGGCCCGAGGCACGGCGGTCAACGTGCCCGTTCCCGCGAACTGCCCGGATCGGTTGTGGCTTCGGGCCTTCCACGCGGTGGTGCCGTCGGTGGTGCGCGCGTTCCGCCCGCAGCTGATCGTCAGCCAGTGCGGGTGCGACTCGCACGCGACCGACCCCCTGACAGACCTCGCGCTCAGCGTGGACGGCCAGCGCGCCGCGATCCTGGCCATGCGTGCCCTCGCCGACGAGGTGTGCGACGGGCGCTGGCTCTCGCTCGGCGGCGGTGGATATCAGGTCGTCGACGTGGTCCCGCGGATCTGGACCCACCTCATCGGCGCGACCCTCGGCCGCGACGTCGCCCCGACCACCCCGATCCCCGACGAGTGGTTCGGCGTCCTCGACGCCTACCCGAAGGGACGCCTGCCCGCGTCCGAGCACGTCCCCACCACGATGGGCGACGGCCAGGACGCGACGTTCACGCCGTGGGAGCCGGGGGTGTCCGACCCGGGCGACAAGTCCACCGACGCGGTCGCCGACCGCTTCATCGCCCGGGCCCGCTCCGCGGTGTTCCCGCTCCACGACCTCGACCCGGAGGACCCCCGTGACTGAGACCGGAGCGACAGAGGGTGCCGCCCGCGGCCCCGCTTCTGGGCCCTACGACTACCCGCGGCACTGGGTCGCCGACGTCCTCGCCTCCGACGGCGGCGTCGTCCACCTGCGTCCCGTGGTCCCCGACGATGCCGAACTGGTCGTCGAGTTCCACGCCAACCTGTCCGAGCGGACCCGCTACCTGCGGTACTTCGGCCCGTACCCGGTGATGCCGCCGCGCGACGTGGCCCGGATGACCACGGTCGACCACTACCAGCGCGTGTGTCTGCTCGCGATGCTCGGCGAGAAGATCATCGCGGTCGGCCTGTACGAGGGGCTCGCCGAGATGGGCAAGCCCACGTCGGCCGAGGTGGCGTTCACGGTGGCGGACGAGCACCAGGGCCGCGGCCTCGGCCCGATCCTGCTCGAGCACCTCGCGGGCGCCGCGGCGGAGTGCGGTTTCCACCGCTTCGAGGCCGAGGTGCTCGCCGAGAACCGGTACATGGTGTCGGTGTTCCGTGCCGCGGGGTACGAGTTGCGGCGCAGCTTCGACGGCAGCGTCGTGCACGTGGAGTTCGGGATCGACCCGACGGATGCGATGGTCGCGGTGCGTCGGTCGCGGGAGCGGGCCTCCGAGGCGCGCAGCGTCCGCAATGCGCTGGAACCGGGGTCGGTCGCGGTGATCGGCGCGTCGGCCACCCGTGCCAAGGTGGGCCACGCGGTCCTGCGTAACCTCATCGCGGGCGATTTCGCCGGCCCCGTCTACCCCGTGCACCCGGAGCGCAGGTCTGTGGGCGGCGTCCGCGCGTACGAGACGGTGCGAGCAATCCCCGACCCCGTCGACCTCGCCGTCGTCGCGGTGCCCGCCGACAACATGGACGCGGTGCTCGACGACTGCCTGGCCAAGGGCGTACGGACCCTGCTGGTCGTGTCGTCGGGGTTCTCCGACGCCGGCGGCGCCGGCCGCGAGTCCGAGCAACGACTGCTCGCCGCAGTCCGGTCGCACGGCATGCGGCTGGTCGGCCCCAACGCGCTCGGCGTGATCAACACCGACGACGAGGTGCGGCTCAACGCGACGTTGGCGCCCGTTGTGCCACGGCGTGGCAACGTCGGGTTCTTCTGCCAGTCCGGCGCGTTGGGGATCGCGATCCTCGACACGGCGCGCAATCTCGGTGTCGGGCTGTCGACCTTCGTGTCCGCCGGCAACCGCGCAGACGTCTCGGGTAACGACCTGCTCCAGTACTGGGACACCGACCCCGCCACGGAGGTCGTGCTCATGTACCTGGAGAGCTTCGGTAACCCCCGGAAGTTCACGCGGCTCGCACAGCGGCTCTCGCGGCAGAAGCCGATCGTCCTGGTGCACCGCGGCGGCGTGGACCCGCGCGAGCGCGAACGCGGCGCGCAGGCCCTGTTCGAGACGTCGGGTGTGGTCCAGGTCGAGTCGATCCCGGCGCTGCTCGACTGCGCCACGTTCTTCAGCTACCAGCCGCTGCCGAAGGGGCCGCGCATCACCGTGATCGGGAACTCGACCGCACTGGGCGTGTTGGCCACCCACACCGGGATCCAGGAGGGGCTCGACTGCGGCGACCCCGTCGACCTCGGCGCGGCGGCGAGTCCGGAGGAGTTCGCCGACGCACTGGACGCCGCGCTCGCCGACGACACCGTCGACGCCGTGATCGCCGTCTTCGTCCCTCCGGTCGAGGCGCCCCCGGAGGCACACGCGACCGTGCTGCTCGAGGCCTCCCGTCGCCTGGTCAAGCCCATCGTGTCGACGTTCCTGGCGTTCGAGGGCGTCTCCGAGCTGCTCGCCGTCACCGACGAGCAGGGCCGCCGGATCCGCGGGTCGGTGCCCTCCTTCTCCGAGCCCGAGCGGGCGGCGCGGGTCCTCGCGCGCGCGTGGCGTTACGCCCAGTGGCAGGCGCGGCCCGAGTCGTCCGAGGCACGGCCGGGCGGCGTCGACTCGCAGGGCGCACGGACGTTGGTGCGGGAGCACCTCGCCGACGGCCCGCGCGAGCTCGGATACGTCGAGAGCGCCGAGCTGGCCCGGTTCTACGGCATCGACGTGGAGCCGTTCGAGGTGGTGTCGTCGGTCGATGAGGCCGTGGCGGCCGCCGACCGCCTCGGCTATCCCGTGGCGCTCAAGGCGATGGGCGGACGGTGGCGGCTGCGCGCAGACCTGGCCGCGGTGCGTCTCGACCTGCTGTCGGCCGACGGTGTCGCGCGCGGCTTCGAGGAGCTGAGTGCGGCGACCGGCGAGCCGACGCTGCACGTTCAACGGATGGCGCCGAAGGGGGTCGGCTGCGCGATCGGCTACTTCAGCGACGCGCAGTACGGCCCGCTGCTGTCGTTCGGGTTGTCCGGCGCGGTGCCTGATCTGCTCGACGACCGCGCGTACCGGCTGCTACCGCTCACCGACGCCGCGGTGAGCGAGCTGCTGTCGGCGCCCCGGACGGCGCCGCTGCTCGACGGGTACGCCGGCGAGCGCGGGGTCGACCGCGGTGCGCTCGCGGATGTGGTCGCGCGCGTCGCCGCGTTGGCCCACGAAGTGCCCGAGATCCGGCGGATCGACTGCCAGCCGGTGCTTGCTTCCACCGAGGGCGTCGCCGTGCTGTCGATCACCATCGAGATCGGCCAGGCCCGCGGCGGCGACCCGATCACGGCGGCGGCGCAGCCCCGCCGCCTGTAGCGCCCCAGGGAGGGCACAGGCGGCGGACAGCCTGCAGCCCCGATCACCATCGGGTGATCGGGGCTGCGGGAGGGACCGGACGGCCTCGGAGGGGGAGGGGGCGAGACCGCCCGGAGTTCATTCCGCCCGCTGGGCGGTGTGCCGGCTCAGCTTGCGTAGGCGCGCAGCCGGTCGGCCCGCTCGCCGTTGCGCAGCTTCGCCATGACCTCGCGCTCGATCTGGCGGACGCGCTCACGGGAGAGGCCGAACAGTTTCCCGATCTGATCGAGCGTGCGCGGCTGGCCGTCGTCGAGGCCGTAGCGCAGCCGGATCACCTGCTGCTCGCGCTCGTCGAGCGTGGCCAGTACCGACCGGACGTCACTGTGCATCAGACCGGTGATCACCGCGGACTCGGCGGATGCGGCCTCAGCGTCCTCGATGAAGTCGCCGAGCGGCGCCTCCTCGTCGGAGCCGACCGGCATGTCCAGGCTTACCGGGTCCCGCGAGTGGTCCATCAGGTCGGCGATCTTCTCCTCGGGGATCCCCGACTCGCGTGCCAGCTCGGCGTCGGTTGCCTCGCGGCCCAGCTGCTGGTGCAACTCGCGGCGGATCCGCGCCAGCTTGTTCACCTGCTCTACGAGGTGGACGGGCAGCCGGATCGTGCGGGACTGGTCGGCCATGCCGCGGGTGATCGCCTGGCGGATCCACCACGTGGCGTAGGTCGAGAACTTGAAGCCCTTGGTGTAGTCGAACTTCTCCATCGCGCGGATCAGTCCGAGATTTCCCTCCTGGATCAGGTCCAGCAGCGGCATGCCGCGACCGGTGTAGCGCTTCGCCAGTGACACCACCAGACGTAGGTTCGCCTCAAGCAGGTGCGCTCGGGCGGCCTGGCCGTCCCGGACGATGAACGCGAGGTCCCGCTTCTTCGCGGCCGTGAGCCGCTTCTTGGTGTCGAGCAGGTGCTGCGCGTACAACCCCGCCTCGATCCGCTTCGCGAGGTCGACCTCGTCCTCGGCGGAGAGCAGAGCGGTGCGGCCGATGCCGTTCAGGTACACGCGGACCAGATCGGCGGCAGGACTCTGAGCGTCGAGATCGGCCTCGGTGAGCTGCGGCCGGGTGATGGCTGGACTTGTCATGAAAGACCTCCTGTGCGCGTCGGTACATCCAGTTCAACGAGCACCCGGTCGCAAGAGTTCCCGGCCCCTGCGACGCTGACCTGCGAAAACACATCCGTGTTCTGAGAAGTTGATAAGAGGAAACTAGATTCCGGACTCAGGTGGGAACGCGTGCCGGCCGAGCCGGGCGGGCGTGCTACTCGGCGAGTTCCAGGAACCCGTGCCGGAACAGATCGGTGGCCAGGGCGAGGGCGGGCTCCAGGAGCGGACCCACATCGGTGACCGCCTCCAGCAGGTCCACCAGTTCCCCCAGGGGGAGCGCACCCGAGCACCCCGCCAGTAGCCGCGCGCCGAGATCGTCGATCTCGTGGCTCCACCGCGGTCCGCCCATCCGGGTCACCCGGACCACGGCCTCGGACCAGCCGCCCTCGGGGTCGGGTACCGACACGCGCTCGAGCGCCACATCGGGCGCGAGCCGCAACCGGACGCCGGCGAGGTCCGCGCCGTCGTCGGCGAGGCGCCGCAGGTAGGCCATCCGCACGAAGTGCGCGGTCGCCTCGGGACCGAGCGGGTCGTCGAATGGCTGCGCCAGTTCCTCGCACACGACGCTCGACGGCCCGGGCGCGGCACGCACGTACACGAATCCGAATCCCACCCCGGTCACGCCGGCCTCGGCGAAACGCTGCAACCACCGGTCGGACTTCGCCCGGCCCGGTCCGATGCGCGGGTCCAGTCCCTCGTCGCGCAGCCATGTGCCCACGTACAGGGCCGGGTCGGCGATGTCGCGTTGCAGCACCCACGCCTCGACACCGTCCGCGGGCAGCCACGACGACACCCGCGCGGGCCACGGCTCGCCCTCCCGATGCACCCAGGACGCCAGCACGGCCGCCGTCCCTCCCGGGGCCAGGTGGTCCGGGAGCTCGCGCACCACCAGCTCGGACGCGCCGTCCAGGTCGAGGCCGGAGTCGCGGTAGATGTGGTCGACGGCACCGGCGCCCACCACGAACGGCGGATTGGCGACGATCAGGTCGAAGAGCTCGCCACGCACCGGCAGGAACCACGGGCCGCGGCGCAGCTCGACGTCGACGCCCGACAGGGCGGCCGAGGCCGAGGCGTATCGCACGGCGCGCTCCGACAGGTCGGTGGCGACGACGGTGCCGGCGCGGCGCGCGACCGCGACCGCCTGCACGCCGCACCCGGTGCCCAGATCCAGCGCGCGTCCGACGGTGTCGGTCGGGGTCGCGCGCAGCAGCGACAGTGAGGCGTGGCCGACCCCCATGACCTGCTCGGGGTCGTCGGGCCGCGGTCGCATCCGCCCGTCGAGGTCCGAGACCAGCCAGTCGGTCACGCCGTCGCCGGTGTCGAGCGGGCGGATCCCGAGTGCGGCCCGGACCCCGGCCTCGGGCTCGTCCGCATCCGTGTCCTCCAGAAGCCCGCAGGCGATTCCGTCGTCGACGGTGACCGGCGCGAGCGCGCATTCGGCGTCGTCCCGGTCGACTCGGGCGTGCGCGACGAACAGCTGGATAAGGGTGTCGAGGGGATCACTTCCCTCAGCGGCCGTGAGGACGGGGCCGGGCTCGCCGCGCATCACCGCGCCCGCCGCCGACGGCCCGAGCCGGTCGCGGACCGCCGCCTCGGAGAATCCGATGGTGAGCAGGACAGGACGAAGCCGCCGGCACGTGTGTGTCAGCTGGTCGGATCCGGGCATCTAACCGTCGATCGTGTGGATCGGGTGCCCCTCCAGCGCCACCTGGTCGGACTTGGGCGCGTCGAACCTGCTCGGTTCGTCGCGGCGCCGACGGGGGCGGTCGTTCGCGCGGATGACGGCGATCCAGGGGATCGGGATCGATACCGCGAGGACCGCGAGGGCCAGCAGGCCGTTGTGCGTCCACGTGTAGACCAATGACGCCAGCACGAGCATGGGGATCCGGAACGCCATGATGAGTAGGTAGCGCCGGACGCGGGCCCGGTGCTGCTCCTCGTACGACGTCTGAGCCTCGGTGATCAGGTATGCGCCGTGGTTGGTTTCTCCCACGCTCCAACTCTCCCACGTATGGCGAGCGGACTCCACCCTGGCCGCCCGGCCGTGTGGGCCGGGCCTTCGCCACCACGCGGTTCGATCCGGCAGAATGGCGCCTATGAGCACGAAGACTCTGGAACGTCCCGACGTCAGCACCGACGAGTCCACCGACGATGACGTCCCCAAGTTCTTCCACTACGTGCGCAAGGAGAAGATCGCCGAGTCGGCGGTCATGGGCACGTTCGTGGTGGCATTGTGCGGCGAGACGTTCCCGGTCACCAAGTCGGCCAAGCCCGGCTCGCCCGTATGCCCCGAGTGCAAGAAGATCTACGAGCGCATGAAGAAGTAGGCACCTCAGCCGCGACGTCGGGCACGCCGACCGGCGGCCGGGGGTGCGACCGCCGGTCGCACGACGGTCGGCGGCGGCTCGGCCGACGGTGCCGGTTGGCGCGGCTCCGCCGACGGTGCCGGTTGGCGCGGCTCCGCCAAGGGCGCAACCTCGGCCCCAGGCAGGTCGTGGTCCTCCGTCGGGCGGCTACGCCGGGTCGGGCGGCTGATCGGACCGGTGGCGATGCGCTTGATCTGCTCGGCCGCCTTGACCGGCGTGTCGATGCCGGCGGCGGTCATCTGGTCGGCGATCCACCCCCGCCACTGGTCCACGTGCGTCTGCTTCGCCGGCCACTGTCGCTGGATCGCGGCGTTGAACTCGGCGCCGGCCATCACAGAGAAGCCCAGGAAGTATGTGAACAGCAGGAATGCGATGGGTGTCGCCAGCGCCCCATAGGTGTAGCCGCGGGTGGCGACCCACCCGAGGTATACGCGCAGCACCGCCGACGCCACGACGAAGATCAAACCCGCGAGGGCAGCGCCGAACACGTGCCGGTGCCACGGCAGCGGCCGGGGGAGCGCCACCCGGTACAGGGTGGCCAGCCCGCCCACGAGCAGCACGATCAACGCCGGGAAGTAGCCGATGTCGAACACCCGAACGCTGGCCGGGTGCCAGGATTTCGGGATGTGCCGGGCGATGATCGACGGTCCGAGCGCTACCAGCGGCAGCGTCAGCACCGCAAGAGCGAGGAACTCCACGTACAACCCCAGCGCGAACAGTCGCTGGTGGAGCCCCGTTCGGAGCGAATGCTGGTCGTGTGCCTTGACGATCGAGTCGACGAACGACGACATCGCCGACGACCCGGCCCACAGCGATATGACGAAGCCCACCGACACCAGGTCGCCGCGACCGCGGCGGAGCACGTCGTCGACGGTGGGGGCCAGGATCTCGTCGACCACCGATTGGCTGAAGACCGTGTGCCCGAACGTGATGATCTTCGCGTGCACTACGTCGAGCGTGTCCGGCCCGAAGATCGCACCCACATACCCGGTGAGGCCCAACAGGGCCAGCAGCAGCGGTGGTAGTGACAGCGTCTGCCAGAACGCCGCCTGCGCGCTCTGCCCGATGATCGAATCGTGATACGACTTGGCGACGGTGCTCCAGAGCACCGTCGGCACGTTGCGGATCACGGATCCGGGTTTCTCGGTCATCACCGACCAGTCTTCCCCAGCACGGCGGTTTCGGTGTAACAGTTCCTCAGGGCGTGTTGCCCACACCCCGCGCACCTGCGTGCAGACCCCACGCGTCCGTCCGGACAGGACGGCCGACGCTCGGCGTGGCGATGCGCGGGCCGCGCGGCGGTTAAACTGGGCCGGTTCCCGCCGCCGGTCCGCGGTCGAACCAGATCACACCCCCGAGAGAAGGAGCGCGCGCGCCACATGTCCGTTTCGCTACGTGCCTGGCAGCGACGCGCGCTCACGAAGTACCTCACCCGGGGGCCGAAGGACTTCCTGGCGGTCGCGACGCCCGGGGCCGGTAAGACGACGTTCGCGCTGCGTGTGGCCGCTGAACTGCTGGCCGACCGCACGGTGGAGCGGGTCACCGTCGTCGCCCCCACCGAGCACCTGAAGTACCAGTGGGCCGAGGCCGCCGCCCGCGTCGGCATCAACCTCGACCCCAACTTCACCAACTCGTCGGGCGCCACATCGTCGGATTTCCACGGCGTGGTCGTCACCTACGCCCAGGTGGCTATGCACCCGTACAAGCACTACTCCCGCACCGCCGCGTACAAGACCCTTGTGATCCTGGACGAGATCCACCACGGCGGTGACGCCAAGAGCTGGGGTGACGGCATCAGGGAGGCGTTCGGCGACGCGACCCGGCGCCTAGCACTGACCGGTACCCCGTTCCGAAGTGACGACAGCCCGATCCCGTTCGTCACCTACGAGCCCGAGCCGGGCGGGGGGCAGCGGTCGAAGGCGGACCACTCGTACGGCTACGCCGACGCACTTGCCGACGGTGTCGTCCGGTCCGTGGTGTTCCTGGCCTACTCGGGCCAGGCCAGCTGGCGGACCAGCGCCGGCGAGGAGTTCACCGCGCGCTTGGGTGAGCCGCTCAGCAAGGAGCAGACGGCGCGGGCGTGGCGTACGGCTCTCGACCCGCACGGCGATTGGATCCCGGCGGTGCTGAGCGCCGCGGACACCCGACTCGATCAGCTGCGCAGCTCCGGTATGCACGACGCGGGTGGGCTCGTGATCGCCACCGATCAGACGACGGCCCGCGACTACGCAGAGCTGCTCAGTGACATCTCCGGCGAGCCGGTCACCACGGTCCTCTCGGACGACCCGACCGCATCGCAGCGGATCAGCGAGTTCTCGGCCGGGACCAGCAAGTGGATGGTGGCGGTCCGCATGGTGTCCGAGGGCGTCGACGTGCCGCGGCTCGCCGTGGGCGTCTACGCCACGAGCTCGTCGACGCCGCTGTTCTTCGCGCAGGCGATCGGGCGCTTCGTGCGGCTGCGGGCCCGCGGCGAGACCGCGAGCGTGTTCCTGCCCTCGGTGCCGGTCCTGCTCGACCTCGCGGCGAAGCTCGAGGACCAGCGCGACCACGTGCTCGGTAAGCCGCATCGCGAGTCCGACGGGCTCGACGATCAGCTGATCACCGACGCCAACAAGCAGAAGGACGAACCCGGCGAGGAGGAGAAGGCGTTCACCTCGCTGCACGCCGACGCCGAGCTGGATCAACTCATCTACGAGGGCTCGTCGTACGGGACCGCGGCGTTCGCCGGCACTGCCGAGGAGGCCGACTATCTGGGGCTGCCCGGCCTGCTGGACGCGGACCAGATGCGGGAGCTGCTCCGGCAGCGTCAGCAGGAACAGGTAGACGCCCGCAGCGTCGCGGCCGCGACGCCGACGCCGCCCGCCGCCGTGGCGGAGCGCGCCAGCGCCGGCGAGCAGCTGACGGCGCTCCGCCGTGAGCTCAACTCGCTGGTCGCCATGCACCACCACCGGACGGGTAAGCCACACGGCGTGGTGCACAACGAGCTCCGCGCCCAGTTGGGCGGGCCCGTCACCGCTATGGCGTCCGCCGAGCAGCTCAAGGAACGGATCGCCGCCCTCCGCAAGTGGCGGTGACCACGCGCGGGGGCGGCGACGGTGTCGGCGCGAACTCGCCGACCTAGACGGCTGCTACCGGGGCGACAGGCGCGTCCTCCAGAAGCACAGCGCCCTGAGTCTCGAGCATCGTGCGGTGTTCGTTGAAGTGATGCTTGCAGAACAGCAACTCGAACCCCGACGGGAGCACGGCGCGTACGCGCGCGGCAGCCGAGCAGCGATCGCACCGATCGGCTGCAGTGAGGGGGCTGACGGCGGATGCGGTGCCAGGAGTGGTGGTCGTATTGGCGGTCATGGTTCCTCCGTCCCGGTGATTTCAGCGTCACCTGATGCGCTTCCTACTGTGTCAGACGAATGTGGATCGCGAATTGTTCCCACGCCGTTTCACCGGAGTCTTCACGGAGGCGTTACCGCGGTTACCGGGAGGTAACATGGGTGTCGGGTGTTTCGACCCCAATCGTGTCGTCGAGTCCCGGTTCGTAGAGTCGAGCCCGTGAATCGGCTGACCATCCCGCTCGTCTTCGTACTCGGCGCGATCAGCCAGTACATCGGCGCGTCGCTGGGTGTCGGCCTGTTCCACCATCTCACGCCCGTTGCGGTCGCGTGGCTGCGCGGCGCGGGTGCGGGCGTGATCCTGGTCTGCGTACTTCGTCCGCGACGGCGCGACTGGTCGTGGCACAGGACACGACACGCCGCCCTGTTCGGATGCATCACGATCGCGATGAACATGGCCTTCTACGAGGCCATCGCGCGAATCGACATGGGGACCGCAGTGGCGATCGAGTTCCTGGGCCCGGTGACGGTGGCCTGCCTCGGCTCCCGGCGGTGGATGGACCGCGCGGCGATCGGGTGCGCCGTTGCGGGGGTCCTGTGCGTGGCGGGGGTGAGCTGGAGGCAGGGGCTCGTGGGTGTCGGCTTCGCGCTCCTCGCTGCGGCGTGCTGGGCGGGCTACATCGTGGTGGGAAAGCGGGTCGCCGACGCCGGGGCGGGCGTCGAGGCGCTCGGGGTCGGGTTGACGGCGGGGGCGGTGCTGCTCGCAATCCCCGCGCTGGCGTACGACGTCACCGTGCACCCGGCCGCGTTCGCCCGGGTCGACGTCTGGGTACTGGGGCTGGGCGTGGGACTGCTGTCGTCGGTGGTCCCGTACGCGCTCGACCAGGTCGTCCTGCCGCGCGTCGGGCGTTCCCGATTCGCCCTGTTGTTGGCGCTCCTGCCCGTCACCGCCGTCATGGTCGGCGCCGCGGCGCTGCGGCAGATGCCGTCGCTGCCCGAGCTCGCCGGTATCGCGCTGGTCGCGATTGCGATCGCGGTGTCGGGGCGGTCCGGCGAGACCGGCTGAGTCGACCGATTTGGCGCCCTCATGAACCATTGATGTGGAAAGTCCAACGCTCCACGTGGTGCGTGGTTAATCTGTTCCGGACGAGTTGGTTCGACTTCAATCCTTTTGCGGGAGGAGGGGCGATGAGTCCCAGACGGGGTAGGGGTGCCGAGTACGACGCGTCCGAGGATGCCGCGCAGCTCGAGGCACTCGGATACAAGCAGGAACTCCATCGGCGGTTCGGCGGTTTCTCGAATTTCGCGGTGTCGTTCTCGATCATCTCGATCCTCGCGGGCTGCATCACCAGCTACCTGATCGCCATGGATGCCGGCGGCCCGGTGGCGATCTCGATCGGCTGGCCGCTGGTCGGCGTGTTCGTCGTGTGCGTCGCGCTGTCGATGGCCGAGATCTGTTCGGTCTACCCCACCGCCGCCGGCCTGTACTTCTGGGCCGGCCGCCTCGCGCGCACCAACAACCGGCAGTGGGCGTGGGTGGTCGGGTGGTTCAACTTCATGGGTGAGGTGGCGGTCACCACGGCGGTCGACTACGGCGCCGCGGTCACCTGGCTGGCGTTCCTCAACCTCACCACCGGCCTCGAGGTGACGGCGGTCCGCACGTTCGTGGTGTTCGTCGTGATCCTGCTGGCACACGGGCTGCTCAACGCGTTCAACGTCGACCTCCTGCAGGTGCTGTCCACGGTGTCGGCCTGGTGGCACCTCATCGGCGTGGCCGTGATCGTCGCCGTCCTCGTGATCGTCCCGGACCACCACCAGAGCGCGTCGTGGGTGTTCGGCCACTTCGCGAACAACAGCGGCTGGGGCAGCCCGATCTACGTCTTCCTCATGGGCCTGCTCATGGCGCAGTACACGTTCACGGGCTACGACGCGTCCGCGCACGTCGCGGAGGAGACGCGCAACGCCGCCACGACCGCGCCGCGGGGCATCGTGAACTCCGTGCTGGTCTCGCTCGTCGCCGGCTGGGTGCTGCTGCTGGCCGTCACGTTCGCGATCAAGGACTGGGACAGCGCCCGAGACACGAAGATCGGCCTGCCGCCCGCGCAGATCTTCATCGACGCGACCGGGCACGGCGTCGGCACGGCGCTGCTGCTGATCGCCGCCGTGGCCCAGTTCTTCTGCGGCATGGCCTGTGTCACGTCGAGCTCACGGATGTCGTTCGCGTTCTCGCGGGACAACGCGTTGCCGGGCTCGCGGCTGTGGTCGCGGGTCAACCCGCGGACCCACACGCCCACCAACTCGATCTGGCTGGTCACCGGCCTGTCGATCATTCTGGCCAGCCCCGCGCTGTTCAACACCACCGCCTACCTGGCGGTCACGTCGATCGCCGTGATCGGCCTGTACATCGCGTATGTCGTCCCCGTCTACCTGCGCCGCCGCAACCCCGACTTCGTCCCGGGCAGATGGAATCTGGGCCGGTTCAGCGCGCCGATCGGGTGGATCGCGGTGGTCTGGGTGGCGATAATCGTGGTGCTGTTCATGCTGCCGCCGTCGGCCCCGGTCACCATCGACACCTTCAACTACGCCCCGATCGCTGTAGTCGTGGTGATCGCGTTCGCGGTGGGGATGTGGATCGCCGTGGGCCGCAGACACTTCATGCGAGACGACCCCGGAGGGCACGACACGCGACCGCCCGGCGAGCTGCTGTCCGACGCTGACCTGCCCGGACCGGGGCAGGCGGGGTGACGCCCGAACCGGTGGGGGGCGCCCCGCTGCCTGCGGCGGTGCTGCGGCCCGCGGTGGGGAACGCGTTCGAGACCACGGTCGAGCAACTGGCGACGGCGATCCGGCTCGGCGTGTTCCTGGATGGTGACCTGCTGCCGCCCGAGCGCGAACTCTCCGAGCGGCTCGGCGTGTCCCGCAACACCCTTCGCGAGGCCATCGCCGCGCTGCGGGACGGCGGGCTGGTGGCCACGCGCCGCGGGCGGGGCGGCGGCACGGCCGTGACCTACCACCCACCGGTGCCCGGCACCGTCGGGCCCGGGCCACCCGGCTCCGCAGCCGCGCCGCGGCACGGGGCGACCCTCCGGGATGCCCTGGACTTCCGACGGGTCGTCGAGCCCGGCGCGGCGGGGCTGGCGGCGACCCGGGAACTGTCCGGCGATCAGCGGGCGTGGCTCGTCGCCTCGGCCCGCGCGACCACCGAGGCGCCGGACACGGCCGCGCACCGCCTGGCCGACAGTCGGCTGCACCTGGCGATCGCGACGTTGTCGGGGTCGCCGATGCTCATCGAGGCGGTCACCCGCGCGCAGTCGGCGCTGGGCGAGATGCTCGCCGCCATCCCGGTGTTCGCGGTCAACATCACTCATAGCAATGCGCAGCACGACGCCGTCGTGACGGCCGTCCTCGCAGGCGATCCCGAGCGCGCCCGCTCGGCGATGGAGGAGCACTGCGACGCCACGGCGGCGCTGCTCCGGGGCCTGCTCGGCTGACCGGACCCAGGCCGCTCACAACCGACACACCAGCGGAAGGACACCTTCATGGGAGCAGACGGCACATCCGGGCCGCCGCAGCTGACACTCGATGCGCTGCGACAGGAGATCGACAGCGGAGCGATCGACACCGTCATCGTGGCGTTCACGGACATGCAGGGCCGGCTCACCGGCAAGCGCATGCACGGCCGCTTCTTCCTCGACCATGTGCTCGCCGAGGGCGTCGAGGGATGCAACTACCTGCTCGCCATAGACGTCGAGATGAACACGGTGGGCGGCTACCAGATCTCGTCGTGGGAGCGCGGATACGGCGACTTCGCGTTCCAACTCGACCTCGGCACGCTGCGCCGCACCCCCGGTCAGCCGTACTCGGCGACCATCCAGTGCGACCTGGCGTGGCTCGACGGCTCGGGGCCGGTGCGGCCGTCGCCGCGGTCGGTGCTGGGAGCACAGACGGCGGCCGCAGCCGACCTCGGCCTGGTGGCCTACGCGGGCACCGAGCTGGAGTTCATCGTCTTCGAGGACACCTATGAGGCGGCGTGGGATCGGCGTTACCAGGCGATGACGCCGGCGAACCGGTACAACATCGACTACTCGATCGCGGGCGGCACCCGCGTCGAGCCGCTGTTGCGGGACATCCGCAACGAGATGTACCGCGCGGGTGTCACCGTCGAGGGCGCCAAGGGCGAATGCAACCTCGGTCAGCACGAGATCGCCTTCCGCTACGACGAGGCCGTCCGCACCTGCGACAACCACGTGATCTACAAGACCGCCGCCAAGGAGATCGCGGCGGCGCATGGCCAGTCGCTCACGTTCATGGCCAAATACGATGAACGCGAGGGTAACTCGTGTCACATCCACCTGTCCGTCCGGGGCGCCGACGGTGGCGCGGCGTTCGTCGACCCGGCCCGGCCGGGCGGACATTCGGAGCTGTTCGACCACTTCCTGGCCGGCCTGCTGGCGACGATGCGCGATTTCACCTACTTCTATGCGCCGAACATCAACTCCTACAAACGGTTCCAGCCCGGCTCGTTCGCCCCCACGGCGGTCGCCTGGGGGCACGACAATCGCACCTGCTCCCTGCGGGTCGTGGGGCACGGAGCGGCGCTGCGGGTCGAGAACCGCCTTCCCGGAGGAGATGTCAACCCGTACCTCGCGGTCGCCGCGATGCTGGCCGGGGGACTGCACGGCATCCGCGGCGAGCTTCCGCTGGAGCCCGAACTGGTAGGCAACGCCTACACGGCGGACGTCCCACACGTGCCCGCTACGCTGGCCGAGGCGAGGGACCGGCTCGCCCGCTCCGCGGTGGCCAGGGCGGCGTTCGGCGACGATGTCGTGGACCACTACGTGAACGCGGCCGACGTCGAGATCGGCGCCTTCAACGCGGCGGTCACCGACTGGGAGCGGATTCGGGGATTCGAACGACTGTGAGCGAGGACATGACTCAGGTGAGCGACCACATCGCCGACCACTGCGTGATCAACCCGGCGACCGAGGAGGTCGTCGCCGCGGTACCGAGTGTGGGGCGCGCCGAGACCGACGCCGCGATCGACCGCGCCGCGACGGCGTCGGCGGCCTGGCGAGATGTCACGCCCGCAGACCGCGGGATGCTGCTGCGCCGGTTCGCAGGCATCGTCGACGACCACATCGCGGAGCTCGCTGCGCTCGAGGTCGCGAACGCGGGGCACACGATCGGCAACGCGCGCTGGGAGGCGGGCAACGTCCGGGACGTCCTGAACTTCTACTCCGCTGCTCCGGAACGGCTGCACGGCACCCAGATCCCCGTCGCAGGTGGCCTGGACGTGACGTTCAAGGAACCGCTGGGCGTGGTCGGGGTCATCGTGCCGTGGAACTTCCCGATGCCGATCGCCGGATGGGGCTTCGCGCCCGCCCTCGCGGCCGGGAACACCGTGGTGCTCAAGCCCGCCGAGCTCACGCCGCTCACCGCGATCCGCCTGGGCGAGCTCGCGCTCGAGGCCGGGATCCCGGAGGGGGTGTTCACGGTGCTGCCCGGCAAGGGCTCGGTGGTGGGCGCGCGGTTCGTCGAGCACCCGGCGGTGCGCAAGGTGTGCTTCACCGGCTCCACCGCGGTCGGACAGTCGATCATGCGGCAGGCCGCGGACACACTCACCCGCGTGACCCTGGAGCTCGGCGGTAAGAGCGCCAACATCGTGTTCGCCGATGCCGACGTCGCCGCCGCCGCCGCGTCGGCCCCGATGAGCTTCCTCGACAACGCCGGCCAGGACTGCTGTGCCCGGTCGCGGATACTGGTGCAACGCAGCGTCTTCGACAAGTTCATGGAGCACTTCGAGGCCGCCGTCCAGGCGGTGGTCGTGGGCGACCCCGCTGCCGAGCGGACGCAGATGGGACCGCTGATCAGCGCCGGGCAGCGGGCCGCGGTGCGCGGCTTCGTCGAGGACGCGGAGGGCGACGTGGACGTCGCGTTCCGCGCCCCGGCGCCGTCGGACCGCGGCTTCTTCTACCCGCCCACGGTGGTGCTCCCGCGCGGCACGAGCGACCGGGTCTGGCAGGAGGAGGTCTTCGGCCCCGTCGTCGCCGTCATGCCGTTCGACGACGAGGCGGACGCGGTGACCAAGGCCAACGACACCGCCTACGGGCTGTCGGGCTCGATCTGGACCCGCGACGTGGGCCGGGCGATCCGGGTGGCCCGCGGGGTCGAGGCGGGCAACCTGTCGGTGAACAGCCACTCGAGCGTGCGGTACTCGACCCCGTTCGGCGGCTTCAAGGCCAGCGGCATCGGGCGGGAACTCGGGCCGGATGCGCTCGACGCGTTCACCGAGGTCAAGAACGTCTTCATCGACACCACAGCCTAAGGGAGGCAAGGGATATGGCAGGACGCATCGAGGGCCGCACCGCGGTGGTGACCGGTGGGTGTTCGGGGATCGGATTGGCGTCGGTCCGCAGGCTCGCGCAGGAGGGCGCGCGCGTCGTGATCGGCGACGTCGACACCGAGCGTGGGCCGCAGGTCGCCGAGGAGGTCGGCGGTCTGTTCGTGCGGGTCGACGTCACCGACAAGGAGCAGGTCGACGGGCTGTTCCGGGCGGCCGAGGAGACCTACGGCTCAGTGGACATCGCCTTCAACAACGCGGGTATCAGCCCGCCCGACGACGACTCGATCCTCGACACCGACCTGGACGCCTGGCGCCGGGTACAGGACGTCAACCTCACGTCGGTGTACCTGTGCTGCAAGGCGGCGCTGCCGTACATGCTCGAGCAGAGGAAGGGCTCGATCATCAACACCGCATCGTTCGTGGCGGTGATGGGCGCTGCGACATCGCAGATCTCGTATTCGGCGTCGAAGGGCGGCGTGCTGTCGATGTCGCGGGAGCTGGGCGTGCAGTTCGCCCGCGCGGGCGTGCGGGTCAACGCGCTGTGCCCCGGGCCGGTCAACACACCGCTGCTGCGGGAGCTGTTCGCCAGCGATCCCGAGCGCGCCGCGCGGCGGCTGGTCCACGTGCCGATGGGTCGGTTCGGCGAGCCCGAGGAGATGGCGAACGCGGTGCTGTTCCTGGCCTCCGACGAGTCGTCGTTCATCACGGCCAACACCTTCCTCGTCGACGGTGGAATCTCGGGCGCCTATGTCACGCCGCTCTGATCTGCCGGTGATCGGCGTCACGAGCTACGTGGAGCCGGTCGCCCGCGGCGACTTCGCCGATCAGCCGTCGGTAGTGCTGCCGGTCGGGTACGTGCGGCACATCGAGCGGGCGGGCGCTGTGGCGGTCGTGCTGCCGCCGCCCGCGGGCGTCGACCCGGCCGCGGTCGCCGCTGCGGCGGCGGCGGTACTCGCTCGCATCGACGGGCTGATCCTCGCCGGCGGGGCGGACATCGAGGCGCCTCGCTACGGTGTCCCGGCCGACGTCGCGGCCCAGGGGGCGAGGCCTGACCGGGACGAGTGGGAGCTCGCGCTGGTGCGGGCTGCGGACGATGCCGGGATCCCGCTGCTGGGCATCTGCCGCGGGATGCAGATCATGGCCGTCGCGGCCGGCGGAACGCTCGAGCAGCACATCCCGGACCGGACCGGCACCGTCGCGCACTCGCCGACACGCGGCGTCTTCTCGCAGCACCCCGTGACCCCGGTCGAAGGCACGAATGTGGCGGACATCCTGGGGACCCAGACGCTTTCGGTGTGCACGTACCATCACCAGGCGGTCGCGACAGCCCCCGGTTACATCCCGGCGGCGTGGCACGGCGACGGGACACTGGAGGCGATGGAACGGCCCGGCGCCGCGTTCCGCGTGGCGGTGCAGTGGCACCCGGAGGAGGATGTCGACACCCGCCTGGTCGAGGCCCTGGTCGCGGTGGCGCGGGCCGGCGAATAGGGCGGATTCGGGCGAGTCGCCTGTGTCCGATCAGTCCGACCGGGTGGGATGGCCGTATGTCGGGGAGCCCTGCAGATGTGAATGTCCACGTGAGCCGGCGCGGGTTCCTGGCCGGGGTGGGCGGGACCGTCGGGCTCGGGTTGCTCGCCGCGTGCGGGGTGCCCGCGCCGAGTACCGCGCCGTCGACATCCGCCACCCCGGCCGCGCTCATCGGGGCGGACCTGTCCGGGGTCGACGATGCGGTGTCCCTGCGCACCAGCCTGTTCCGGCACGTGAACGGCGCGTGGCTCGAGCGCTTCACCATCCCGGCGGACAAGTCCGGCTACGACACCTTCACCGAGCTGGCCGACCGCACCCTCGACCAGCTGCACGAGCTGGTCGAGCGGATCAGTGACCCACGACCGCGCGGCGACGCCGCCAAGATCCGCGACATCTACGACTCGTTCATGGACGCGGCGGCGATCGACGCCGCCGGGATCGGGCCCGTGAGCGACCTGCTGGCGATCGACGGTGCGGATTCGCGTGCGGCGCTGACGAAAACGGTCGGCGCCAGCAGCGTGCGGGAGTGGGTACCGTGGTCGGCTGGGGCGTCGGGCCCGACCCGAAGGACGCCGCGCGCAACGTGCTGATGCTCGGGCAGTCGGGTATCGGGTTGCCGGACCGCGACTACTACCTGCTGGCGCAGTACGCCGATGCGCGTACCGCCTACCGCGCGTACCTCGAGAAGATCGCGGCGTCGGCGTCGTTGCCGGATCCCGCCACGACGGCGGGACACGTCTTCGACTTCGAGAAGCAGATCGCCGAGGCCCAGTGGGACAAGGTCCGTGAGCGCGACGCGACGGCCACGTACAACCCGATGGCATGGTCGGCGCTCGGCGGCCTGGCGTCCGGCTTCGACTGGGACGTCTGGGGTCGCGCCAGCGGATTCGACCCCGCGGGCGTGGGCACGATCGTCGTCGGCGAGCCGAGCTTCCTGACGGCGATGGCGAAGCTGTGGGCGGCGACCGACCTCGCGGTGCTCGAGCAGGTCGTTCACGCCTGCGGTGACGGTGACGAGGTCCGGTGCCAGGGCCAGCGTGGGACCCAGCTGCTCGGCGAGCACCTTGTCGGCGGTCTTGCCGCGGACCGCGAGATTGGCGTACAGCACACCGCCCGATGCGCGTGCGAGTCGGGCGGCGAGGCGGTCCGCCCACCCGCGCGGTGTGCCGTCGGGCCACGGGTCGTCCCCGACCCCCTCGGACTGGCTGTCTCCCATCGCTACGTACACGCTCACCTCGAGCAGCGTACGTCCGGGCGCTCGCGGTACGGGGCGCCACGCGGCGACGAGACGCGCCGTCGCCGTCAGGGCAGGTCTGTCAACACCTCCCCGAAGACCTGGAGGAAGTGGTCCATCTCCGACTCCGCGATGGGCAGCGGCGGGCGGATCTTGAGCACGTTGCCGTGCACGCCCGCCGTCGACAGCAGCACTCCCCGGTCGCGGAGCGTGTTCACCACGGCGGTGGCGGTCGCCGTGTCCGGTGCGCCGCCCGCACCGACGATCTCGACGCCGGCGAACAGTCCGGCCACGCGCACGTCGCCGACCACGGCGAAGCTCTCGCGCATCGGCGCCAGGCCGTCGAGCAGCTGCTTACCGCGGGCCGCGGCGTTCTCGATCAGTCCCTCGTCGCGGATCACGTCGAGTACCGCCTGCGCCGCCGCCATCGAGACCGGATTACCGCCGAAGGTGTTGAAATACGGCACCTTCCGGCCGACAGCCTCCGCTGTCCGCGTCGTGGCGGCCAGTGCTGCCACGGGGATCCCGGCGGCCATGGGCTTGCCCATCGTCACCAGGTCGGGCACCACGGAGTGCCGGTCGAAGCCCCACATGCCCTCCCCGAGCCGGCCGAAGCCGGGCTGCACCTCGTCGGCGATGAACAGGCCGCCGCCTGCGCGGACGGCCTCGACGGCGGGTCCGAGCAGCCCCAGGGGGCCGGGCTGGATCCCGTCGGACGAGAACACCGTGTCCACGAGCAGCGCCGCCGTCCCGATCCCGGACGCGGTCAGGTCGTCGACCTGCCGTGCCACCGCTGCCGCGAACGACCGCACCGACTCGTCGGCGCCCTCGCGGAACGGGTCGGGTGCGGGCACGATCCGCACCCAGTCTGGGACCGCCGGATCCACGGAGGGGGAGCACGCCGCCGACACGGTGGTGCCGCCGTGGTACGCCCCCGCCGTCACGATCACACCGCGGTGGCCGGTCACATGCCGCGCGATGCGGACGGCGAGATCGTTCGCTTCCGAGCCTGTGCAGGTGAACACCATCTCGCCGAACGCCGCGGGTAGCGTCGCGAGCAGCTGCCGGGCGTAGTCGATCACCCCCTCGTGGAGGTAGCGCGTGTGGGTGTTGAGCGTCGACAGCTGGCGCGACACGGCTTCGACGACGCGCGGATGACAGTGCCCGACGCTGGCGACGTTGTTGTACATGTCGAGGTAGCGGACACCGTCGGCATCGGTGAGCCACAGCCCCTCGCCGCGGACCAGGTGCACCGGGCGCCGATACAGCAGCGGTGTCACGTCGCCCAGCGTGCCGCGGCGCCGGTCGAGGAGCTCGCGGGTCTCGGCGGGCAGGTCGGCCGCGTCGTCGGGCGAGAACCGGTTCACGTCCAGCGGGGATGTGATGGTCTCGCCCGCGGCGATATCGGTCACAGAGTCGCCAGCCACAGTCCCCACCTCGGATCGCTCATGACGGTGCGGGCGCGCATCAGCTTCCACGCCCCGTACTTGTGGTAATCGAAGTCCCAGGACGAGTTGAGGCGGCTGTTGATGCAGCCCCACAGGCCCCACTTGACGTCGGCGAGCGCACCGCAGACGCGGATCCGCGACACGGTCGCGAAGTCCGTGTGGCCGTAGTACTCCTCGACCATCTCGAGGGTGCGCTGCTCGTCGTAGAACATCTCGGTGATCAGGATCGCCAGCTCGTATGCCCGGTCGTTGTCGGACGCGAACTCGAAGTCGACCAGCCGCATCGGGTGGCCCTCGCGGTACAGGAAGTTCCCCGGCATCGGATCGTTGTGGCACGGCACCAGATCGAGGCCGCTCGCCAGGAGCGCGGCCTTCGCCGCCTCGTACTCGCCCCGGATCACGGGCCAGTCCGCCGGCAGCCGGAGGCCGAGCCCGGCGGCCTGCACGCAGTGTTCGTCGACCATGTCCAGCATGGTCTTCCGCACGCCGAGCAGGCCGGATCCGTGCAGGGTGCGGTGCATGGCGACGATGGCGCGCGGGATGTCGTCGCGTTTGAGGTCGCCGTTGGTGCATGCCCGGTAACCCTCGAGGAACTCCACCACCTCCACGCCGGATACCGGATCGAAGAGCACCACCTCGGGGCCGATGTCGAGGGCACCCGCGCGGAGCGCGACCTCGTGGGCCAGGCCGCGATCGACGAAGGCCTCGCTACCGGCACCGGGGATCTTCAGGAAATAGCGACGGTCGTTGCCGGACACGGTGATCCGCCAGTTGCTGTTCTGCAGGCCGCCGGTCACCGGCGCGTAGTGCAGGGTGCGCCCGCGCCACTGCTCGATGCCCGTCAGAACGCTCTCGACCGCGCGCTCGGCGTCGGTCCGGGCGGAGCCCAGGGGCCGGTCGTCGGCCGCGGGGACGTCGGCCGGTGTTCGTGATGTCATGGTCATCGGATCCTCACAGATTCCGGAGGCGGTCGTCGAACGTGAGCTCGCACAGCGCGGCACGGGCGCGGAGGAACTGCCAGTCGGAGAACTTCGAGTACTCGTGCATACCCGGTCGGGCGGCGTCGCAGTAGGCGCCGATCAGTCCCCAGCGAACCTGGTCGGCCACGCCGTACACGCGGCACCGGTCGAACAGCGCGGCGTCCCAGGAGCCCCACGACTGCTCGAACGCCTCGCGGGCGTCGGTGTCGAGTCGCGCCAGCTCGGCGAGCGCGACGCCGAGGTCCTGCAGCGGATCCGCGTCTGCGGCGCAGTCGAAGTCGACCAGCAGCAGTCGCCCGTCGTCGAGCGCGAGGACATTGGAGACGTTGCCGTCGCCGTGGATGGGCACGACGTCGAAACCGGCCGCGGTGACAGCGCGTTCGGCGTCGCCGATCCGGCGGAGCATCCAGTCGACGTCGGTGGGCAGCGCCGCGTTCACCGACCGGGCGACATCCAGCGCGGCTCGGATGTCGTCGAAGACGGTGGCCGTGCGGCCGAACCGCGGCAGGTCGTGCACCGCTCGGCGCAGCGCGAGCAGGCGGTTGCGGGTGTCCGGGTCGTCGAACCGGTCGAGCGTGCCGGTATGACAACGGCCGGTGTGGTCTTCGGTCACGAGCACGCCGCGGTCGGCGTCGGCATGGCGGACGGCGGGTGCGCCGCCCGCTGCGCCGGCGCTGCGGGCGGCGTCGAAGGACACCGCGAAGTCGATGTACATCCGGGTGTGCGGCTCCATGAGCTTGACGTATCCCGTGGTGCCGCACCGGGGATCGGCGTCCTGCGCGCGTACGCTCCAGCGGCGGGAGTCGGCGCCCCACCAACTCGGGCTGGCCATCGTGGGCGATTCGAGCGCGTCCGGCGCAGCCCCGGCCCACAGGCCCAGCGCCTCGATCTCGGACAGTGTGGTGCTCATCGCGTGCCTCCTGCGGCGAGGGTGACGGGCGGGGTGGGCATCGGGAAGGGGCGACGCTCCTCGAGCCAGCGGGTGAGCCGCAACACCTCCTGGTCGGCGCAGCGGCGGCCGGCGATCTGGATGCCGACGGGGCAGCCGTCCACGAAGCCGAAGCACAGCGACGACGCGGGCTGCGCGGTCTGGTTGAACCACGCGGTGTAGCCACAGTGCGCGAGCGGACGGGACGGGTCGAGCCCGACCTCGTCGGCGGCGAACCCCGGCGTCGGGATCACCGGTGCCACCACCATGTCGAATCCCGCCAGCGCGGCGGCGAAGCGGGCCTGGGACACGTCGACCGCTGCGAGATCGCGGGCGTAGTCGGTGGCGCTGAGTTCGGCCGCCCCCGCGGCCCAGTCGGCGACCGCGGGGATCACCAGGTGGCGCCGGTCCGGTGCGATGCCCTCCCACTCCGCCCGCCCGCGTACCTGGAACACCCGGTCCAGCGCCGGGTACGGATCGTCGTCGAACGGGGCGGGCACATCCGTGACCTCGGCGCCGCCGTCGGCGAGGACCGCCGCGGCGGATCGGACGACCGCTTCTACCCGGGGGTGCAGCGCGAACCCCGGCCCGAGATCCGTGAGGATCCCGATCCGCATGCCCCGCGGGGTCAGCGGCCGATCCATCCGGTCGTCGGATTCCGGTGCGAGCGACCAGGCATCGCGCGCGTCGGGCAGGCTGAGCACCCGATACATGTCGATCGCGTCGGACACCGTGCGGGCCATCGGACCTGCCGACCGCATGGTCGAGGCGGGCAGGTGGGGGATGCGCCCCTGCGTCGGCTTGAGAGCCACCACCCCGCAGTGCCCGGCCGGCAGGCGGACCGAACCCGCGATGTCTGTACCCACCGCCGCCACACCGATCCCGGCGGCCAGCGCGGCGCCCGCGCCGGCCGACGAGCCGCCGGTGTTGCGTTCGGGGTCCCACGGATTGCGGACGATGCCGTACAGCGAGCTGACGCCTGCGGCCATCATCCCGAAGTCGGGCATCGTCGTCTTGCCCACGATCACTGCGCCGGCCTCCTTGAGCCGTGCCGCGGGCGGGGAGTCGACGGTGGCATCGGGCAGGTCGGCATGCGCGGCGCTCCCGTGCCGCCAGGGCATCCCGACGCAGTTGATGCTGTCCTTGACGGTGACGGCCATGCCGTCCATATCGCTGAGTGGCGCGCCCGCCGACCAGCGCCGAGCGGCGGCCTGCGCGGCGGCGCGGGCTCGATCCTCGTCGAGGTACGCGATCGCATTGATCGTGGGGTTCACCGCGGCGATCCGCTCCAGCGTCGCCTCCAGGAGATCGACGGGACCGGCCGCGCCGGTCCGGAACAGTGCCCGCAACTGGGCCGCGGACTGCGAGAGTAGATCTGTCATGAGTGCCTCACGTGGGTAACGAGGGTGTGGTCGACGGGAACGCGGATCAGGGCCCGCGCGATACCGGTGAGGACGTCGACACCCCGCAGCAGGTCGGCGTCGCGTGTGAGCTCGCGCTCGTTATGCGAGACGCCGGCCACGCTCGGGACGAAGACGAGCACCGTCGGCACCCGGGCCGCGAGGCTGATCGCGTCGTGCCCGGCGCGGGTCGCCAGGCGTATCGCGCGGATCCCGAGATCCTCCGCGACGTCCTCCGCCAGTCGAACTCCCGTGGCCGGGAACTCGACCACGGGGCGCCGGCTGCAGGCAGCGATCTCCACGCGGACCTCGCCGTCCAGGCTGATCGCGTCGAGTGCCGCGGCGAGGCGCTCGTGCGCGACCTGCAGGTCCGCGGGGTCCGCCGCGCGCAGGTCGACGTCGAGCGTGGCGCGGGACGCGACGACCACCGGCGAGCCCGGTGCCACGGCGATGCGGCCGACCGCCGAGAGCACCGAGTCGACGGGGAACGACGTCGCGACGTCGCGGGCGGCCACGATCACGCGCGCCGCTCCGAGCAGGGCGTCGTGGCGGTCGGCGATCGAGGTGGCACCCGTGTGCGACTGCTCGCCGTGCACCACCACGGTGTACTTGCGGACCGCCCAGTTCCGGGTCACCACGCCGATGTCGGCGCCGGAGTCCTCCAGCAGGCGGCCCTGCTCGACGTGGACCTCGGCGTACCCGACCGCCTCGGGTGGGGTGTCGGTCCCGCGCATCCCCGCCTCGGCGAGCGCGGCGGCGACGGTGACGCCGTCGCGGTCCACGGCCGCGAGGACGGCGTCGGCGTCGAGCGCGCCGGTGCAGGCGCCGGATCCCATGAGGCTGGGCTGGAAGCGCGCGCCCTCCTCGTTGAACCAGTCGACCACCGCGAGGTTGAACTCCGGGTTCACGGCCCCCGTCGACACCTCCCGGTCGAGGCGCGCCGCCGCATGCAGCGCGGCCAGCACACCGTACGCCCCGTCGAAGCGGCCGGCGGTCGGCTGGCTGTCGGAGTGGGACCCGATCAGCACGAACGGCGCACCGGGGACCCACTCGTAGCAGCCGAATGCGTTGCCGACCCCGTCGACGCGCAATCGGGCACCGAGGTCCCGCATGCGGCCGGTGAGCCAGCGCCGGGCATCCGCGTGCGCGGCACCGGCGGCGAGCCGGTCCAGGCCGCCGGCCGGTGTCGCACCGAAGCGGGACCAGTCGGTGAAGTCGCTGAGCAGGTCAGGCATGCGCGGCCTTCCGGGGATCGCCGGCGGGCCCGGCCTCGTCGCTGCGCGTGCCCGCGCCGGCGGGGGCGGCCGCCGCGGCGAACATCTCGTCGACGTGCGCCCGCTCCTCGGCCGACTGCCCGGTGAGTGCCGAGACCACCAGGTACACCACGAGATTCACCGCCATCCCGATCACGCCGCCGGTGAGGCTGCCCGCGACGCGGATGTCGTCCGGGTAGATCACGGTGAGCACCATCGCAACGGCGAAGCCGCTGAGCATGCCGGACACCGCGCCGTACCGGTTGCCGCCGCGCCAGAAGATCCCGAGGAACAGGGGAACCGCCAGCTGCACGATCGACTGGTACGAGATCTGCGCGAGCAACTGCAGCCGCGTCATGTTGAACGTGAAGTACGCGATCACCGCGGCGAGCCCCATGTAGACCACCATGCTCGACTTGGCCACCACGGTGAGCGAGCGGTCCGACAGTGGGCGGCGGGGCGAGTCGACCAGGTCGTTGGCGATCTGCAGGCCGCACACCTGGACGCTGCCGTCGATGTGCCCCATCGACGCCGCGAACACCATCACCGCGGCCAGGCCCAGCATCCAGGTGCCGCCCCAGTCCTGGAGCAGTGTGAACCAGCCCGACTGCGGCGCGTTGTGCACGGCGGGGATGGTGGTCGCCGCAACGCCGACCAGCATCAGCAGCGTGTAGAAGACCCCCGAGATGAGGATGGTGCGGATCGTGCCGGCCTTGACGGCACGCACGCCGGAGGCCGTGTAGATCCGCTGGAAGCTCATCGGCCAGCAGAGGGAGCCGACGACGCCGGTGAAGATGAGGCTGAACAGGTACAGCGGGCCGTAGTGGTCCCCGTCGCCGGGCACGCGCAGGGTGGAGTCTGCGACATGCGAGAGCGTGCCGAAGCTCACCGGCCCGCCGGTCACCCCGGTGAGCAGCACGAGGCACACGACGGCGGAGAAGCCGTACGCGACGATGCCCTGGAACATGTCGGTCATGATCAGCCCGCGCATGCCCATCTTCACAGTCCAGTACTGCCGGACGACGATGGTGGCCAGGCCGATCAGCAGGCAGGTCGTGAGCGACCAGCGCCCGTGGCTGACGGTCCGGAAGATCTCGCCGAGCGCCTGCATCCCGAGCACCACCCAGGGGAACACCGAGAGGATGCCGATGGCGCTGGCGACCACCTTCACCGTCCGCGACCGGAACCGGAGACCGAGGAGTTCGGGCTGACTGCGGAGGTCGTAGCGGGATCCCCAACGCCAGGCCCGGGTGGCCATGAAGTACATCGCGGCGACGCCGAGCGTGGAGTACGCGAGTCCGTAGAAGCCGAATACGCCCGGGCCGGCCGCCAGCCCGAAGAACACGATGAACACCGTGCCCGGCCACCACGAGTTGACGTAGCACATCGCGACGTACCAGGGCCCATAGCTGCGGCCGCCGACGGCGTACTCGTCGAACGAGGGCTTGTCCTTGCGCTGCGTGAAGTAGAGGATCGCGATGACCGCCACGTAGAAGACGGCCAGAATCGACAGCATGAGCGCCACGGTCACGCCTTCCTGTGCGGCGCCGCCGGGCGCTGCTCGTCGAGTTCGCCGCGGATGCCCTCCACGGTGTACTGCGCCCACAGGCCGAAGCCCACGAGCGCCGCGTCCACGATCCAGTACAGCAGCGGCACGGGCAGCCCGAGGATCACTGCGTGCGAGCCGCTCGCCCACAGATACAGCGGCGGGAACAGGGCCAGGACCAACGCCGCCACGTACCCGGCGGCGAATATGGAACGGACGACTCGGGCGTCCAGTTCACGGATGAATGTCTTCATCGTGGGTTTCCTTAATACTCGAGGAGTTCGAGGATGGTGTCGTGTAGTCGCCCGTTGGAGGCGACTGCGTGGCCGGAGTCGATCAGGCCGTCGCCGCGCAGGTCGGTGAACCGCCCGCCGGCCTCGGCGAGGATCACCGGCATGGGCGCGAGATCGTAGGTCTGGGCGGTGAAGTCGACGACCGCGTCGGCGTCGCCGCATGCGACCAGCGCGTACCCGAACGCGTCGCCCCAGGTCCGCAGCACGGCTCCGGACGCGTGCAGTCGGTCGATCCGCGCGCCGGTCCAGTCCTCCAGCCAGGTCGCCATCACGTAGGCGCCGTCGAGGTGATCCCGTGCGGAGACGCGGACGGACCGGCCGTTGCGGAAGCAGCCGCCACCGCGCTCGGCGTGGACGAGGATGCCCAGGCTCGGGAGGTTGATCGCGCCGAACACGATCTCACCGTCCACCTCGCGCGCGAGCAGGTTCGCATACAGGGGGACCCCGTGCACGAACGACTTCGTCCCGTCGATCGGGTCGATGATCCACCTGCTGCCGGAACGGGATTCGGTCTCGCCGAACTCCTCGCCCAGGATCCCGTCAGCGGGGAACCGCTCGGCGAGGGCGGACCGGATCGCGTCCTCGGTGTCCCGGTCGGCGCGGGTGACCGGCGAGCCGTCGGCCTTGACCTCCACGTCGAGCCCGGAGCGCTCGAACCACCGCCGGGAGATCTCGCCGGCGTCCTGGAGGATGGCGAGCGCCGCGGCGCCGGCGTGGGCGGTGTCGGTGTGGCTCACGCTGATTCCCTTCGTCTGTGGTGGCCGCGTGGCGGCGTGCAGGCAATGGTGCGCGTGGCCCATTTCTGGTAGGAAGTGATCGACGTAACATCGGGATAACAGGCGGGTGTCACGATCGAGCGACATCTCCGTCCGGATGAGAGGGGCCGCGACATGACCCTCGTCGAGGATGCGGTCGCGGTACTGGGACGGCTCGCCGAGGAACTGGCCGACCGCGGTGCGTCTAAGCTGCCGCCCGAGCGGGATCTCGCTGCGCGGTTGGAGGTCTCGCGGGCGACGGTGCGCCGGGCGATCGCCCTGCTCGAGACCGAGGGGGTCGTGCACAGGGTCGTCGGCCGCGCCGGCGGCGCCTATCTGACGCGGACGGGCCGCGGCGCGACACCGACCGGCTTCGAGGAGACGGTGGGCCGCCGGCTGGCCCGGGACATCAACACCGTGCTCGGGGTGCCGGAGATGCTGTCGGCCCAGGGCTTCACGGGCCATACGCGCGTCGTGTCCGCCGCGGCGGTGGCCGCTGAGCCGGCGGTGGCGCGCGCGTTGGAGCTGCCGCGGGGTGCGGCGGTGACATCACTGCTGCGCGTCCGGTATGCCGATGGTGACACGCTGTCGCTGGAGCGGGCCTACCTGCGACTGGACGAACGGCTGTTGCGGCAGGACCTGTCCGGCTCGCTGTACGTGACGCTGCGGCGCCGCTTCGGCATGCAGGTCGCGGCGACGGACGAGCTGATAGAGTTGACTACCGCCACCGAGTCGACGGGCCGCCTGCTCGGCCAGCCGGTGGACACGCCGCTGCTCCGCCTCGAGCGGGTCGGCTACAGCGAGACGGGCGCTCCGATCGAGTACTCCATCGACCTGTTTCGCGCGGACCGGACCCGGCTGCGCGCGCGGTCGGGTACGGCCGGCGTCGGTCGGTGATCTGCGCGAGGCAGACTACATCCCGGGTTCATCGGACCCGATCGGCGGCGTCAGCCCGCCTCGGTCACGCAGGTGCCTGGCGTGACCGGTTGCGGCACCGGGCGTTTGGCACACCGTCCGTCAGCTGACGAGATCCGTCGTACGCGGCGCGCCGCCCAGGGCAGCAGATGGGCTCGGGCCCAGTCGATCTCGCTCGCGACCGTGCGGTGCGGCGGGATGCCGGCCGGCGGCGCGGCCCAGCCTGCGCAGTCGGGTAACCCGAGTGCCTCGCCGACACCGCGGGCGAGCCGCTCGTGGCCCAATGCGCTCAGGTGCAGCCGGTCGGGCGACCAGGCGCGGAGGTCCTCGAACACCGACCCTCGCCCGGGGGCGGGCGCGAGTGCGCCACGGCGAGCGGCGATCTCGGTGAGACCCGCGTTGAAGGCGGCCACGCGGCGGGCGATCAGTCGGCCCGGCAGGGTGAGAGCGTGCAGCTCGGGAGATCGTACGAGGACGACGGTGGCACCGGCGGCGCGCAGATCGGCGACGAGTCGATCGAGCGTCGCGAGCACAGCGGCGGTGTCCCGGTGCGGCTCGAGCAGGTCGTTCACGCCTGCGGTGACGGTGACGAGGTCCGGTGCCAGGGCCAGCGTGGGACCCAGCTGCTCGGCGAGCACCTTGTCGGCGGTCTTGCCGCGGACCGCGAGATTGGCGTACAGCACCTCGTCGTCCACCTGCGCGAGTCGAGCGGCGAGGCGGTCCGCCCACCCGCGCGGTGTGCCGTCCGGCCACGGGTCGTCCCCGACCCCCTCGGACTGACTGTCACCGATCGCCACATACACGCTCACCTGGAGCAGTCTACGTCTAGTCGCATATGGCACAGGGTGCCACGCGGCCGACGGGAGCCCCGATCAGGAGCGTTGCCAGGGGATCAGGCCGCCGGCCGTCACCATCGCTACCTGGCGTGGTGAGAGGCGATGGTGGGTCTCGTACTTCTCGTCACGAGTGGCGTTGCGGACGGTCACCGAGGTGCCGGACTCGATGCCGTGCCGGAGCCCTTCTAGGACGAGCACGTCCCCCTGGTCGATGTGGCCGTAGTCGTCGGCGTCGTCGAACTCGAGGGCCAGCACGCCGAAGTTGGCCAGGTTCTGCCAGTGGATGCGGGCGAAGGACACCGCGAGCACGGCACGCAGCCCGAGGAAACGGGGTGTGATGGCCGCGTGTTCGCGTGAGGATCCCTGCCCATAGTTCGCCCCGGCGACCACGATGTGGCCACCGCCGTCCTTGTCCTTCTTGGCGCGGCTCGGGTAGGTCTCGTCGATCTGGGAGAAGGTGAAGTCGGCGAGGAGCGGGATGTTGCTGCGGAAGGGCAGTACGCGGGCCCCGGCCGGCAGGATCTCGTCGGTGGAGACGTCGTCGCCGACCTTGAGTGCCACCGGCGCCTCGATACGGTCTGGGAGCGGGTCGAACTCGGGCAGCGACGAGATGTTGGCCCCCTTGACCAGTTCGACGCGGTCGGCCGTCGCTGCCGGGGGCGCTTCGAGCATCGCGGTGTTGACGCTCGACTCGGTCGGCAGTTCCACTGTCGGATAGTCGATTCCGAGTAGCGCCGGGAGATCGCGTGGATCGGTGATCCGTCCCGTCAGCGCCGCCGCGGCCGCGGTCTCGGGGGAACACAGGTATACGGAGTCCTCGCGCGTGCCAGACCGCCCGGGGAAGTTCCGCGGCATCGTCCGCAGGCTGTTTCGCCCGTTCGCCGGTGCTTGGCCCATACCGATACAACCGAGGCAGCCGGACTGGTGCAGCCGGGCACCGGCCGCGATCAAATCGAACGTCGCGCCCATTCGAGTCATGTCCTGCAGGATCTGCCGCGAGCTCGGGTTCACGTCGAAGGACACCCTGGGATGCGTCTGTCGACCTGCCACGATCGCAGCCGCGACGGCGAAGTCGCGCAGTCCGGGGTTGGCCGACGACCCGATCACCACCTGATCCACCGCACGCCCGGCGACGTCGGACACCGCTACCACGTTGCCCGGCGACGTGGGGAGCGCGATGAGGGGCACGAGGGTGGACAGATCGATGTCGTCGGTCACGTCGTACGTCGCACCGTCGTCGGCGCGCAGCTCCACGAAGTCGCCCGCGCGGCCCTCGGAACGCAGAAACGACCGTACCTGTTCGTCGGACGGGAACACGGTACTGGTGGCGCCCAGCTCTGCACCCATGTTCGCGATCACGTGGCGGTCCATAGCCGACAGCCCCGCGAGTCCGGGGCCGTGGTACTCGATTATCCGGTTGACGCCGCCCTTGACGCCGTGGCGGCGCAGCATATCCAGAATGACGTCCTTCGCGCTCACCCACGGCGGCATTTCGCCGGTCAGCCGGATGCCCCAGATCTCGGGCATCCGCAGGTAGACAGGCTTGCCCGCGATCGCCATCGCGACCTCGATGCCGCCGAGGCCGATCGCCAGCATCGCGAGTGAACCTGCAGCGGGCGTATGGCTGTCGGAGCCCACCATCGTCGCGCCCGGGCGTCCGAATCGTTGCATGTGCGTCGGGTGGGAGACGCCGTTGCCGGGCTTCGAGTACCACAGCCCGAATCTCTGGCAGGCCGAGCGCAGAAATGCGTGGTCCTCGGCGTTCCTGCTGTCGGCCTGCAGCAGGTTGTGGTCCACGTATTGGACCGATACCTCGGTCTGCGCTCTGCCGAGGTCGAGGGCCTCCAGCTCGAGCATCACCAGGGTGCCGGTGGCGTCCTGGGTGAGTGTCTGGTCTATGCGGAGTGCGATCTCCTTGCCGGGCACCATCTCTCCGGAGACCAGGTGTGCGGCGATCAGCTTCTGTGCGAGGTTGCGACTCATGTCAGCTTCTCTCGGTTATCGAGATCCTGCCGGCCGTTGCGTTGCAGCTGGTGAGGGTCTTGCCTGGGTAACTCTCCACGGTATCACCGGAGCCGGGGGTATCGAACTCACAGGAAGTTCGCGCGCCGTATACGACGGGCCGTCGGCACCTGGGACGGGGCGCACGCCACGGACACCCTGGCGCGGATGGTCAAGGGGCGCAGGCCCGCCGGTATTCGATAGGATACGCCGGGCAGGCGCTGAGCCCGGGCGGACGGACGGCTGGTGCAGCCCCGACGGCGCGACGACACACCGCCTCCGTCCGGCCGCCGTGCGCGCGACTCCGGCTCCGGGGTGGCGGACCACACCGAGTAGACTTGGAGCATCTGCTGGTCTAGTAGATCTTCGTGTATCCAGGCCGATCTTTCTCACCTGCCGTTCCGATCGCTCGGTAGGCCGCGCGCCTGGTACGCACTCGACACGTCTGGAGGCGCACATGCTCGGTCCGCGGAAGGTCTCGGCAGAGGTCGAGGTCGCCGTTCTCGAGGAGAGCGTCCTCGAGTTCCAGATCTCCCTGGCGCGGATGCGTGGTGTCGAGATCGACGAGTCGCTCCTGTTCACCATCGATGGTGAACCGGTCGAGCCACTCGAGGTGGTGGGGGAGCACGGCGGGCGGGTCCATCGGTTCACTGCGCCGGCCGGTCAGGTGCGCGCGACGTATCGCGCCACCGTCGACGGTGTCCCGACGCCGGCGCCGCTCGACGAGTTCCACAGGTCCCTGTACCTGCGCCCGTCGCGGTACGCCGAGGCGGACATGTTCTACGGTTTCGCCGGCAAGCAGTTCGGGCATCTGGGGGATCCGAACCGGATGCTCATGGAGATAGTCGCTTTCGTTGCGAACAGGCTGGACTACATCCCGGGTTCGTCGGACCCGATCGACGGCGCCGCCGACACACTGCTCGCCGCGGCGGGAGTGTGCCGTGACTACGCGCACCTGGTGATCGCGCTGTTGCGCGCGGTGAAGATCCCGGCGCGTCTGGCGGCCGTGTATGCGCCGGGCTGCGATCCGATGGACTTCCACGCGGTCGCGGAGGCGCTGATCGGCGACACGTGGCACGTGGTGGATGCGACCGGACTCGCGCCGCGGCAGTCGATGCTTCGCATCTCCACCGGCCGGGACTCGTCCGATACCGCGTTCCTGGACAACCATGGCGGGGCGATCCGCCTCGACTCGATGGAGGTCACCGCCATCGTCGACGGTGACCTGCCGATCGACCAGCCGCGGGACAGCGTCGTACTGGGTTGAGGGCGTGACGAATCGAGCGCCCGTCGAACCCGGCTACCTCGGCGCGTCAGCGCCGGAGTCTGGCGCCGGCCCGCTCGCGTAGTGTCGGGGGATCGGTCTGGATGCCGACCAAGGTCCGCGCGCGGTCGGCCACATCGGGTGCCTTCTCTCCAATCACGTCCCGGGCCGCACGGACACGGTCGGCGACCACCGGCGCGGTCCTGCGGATCGTATCCGCCGCTGCATCGGCGTAGTCGGGTACGCGCTCGCCGGCCTCCCCCAGCCGCTCGTTGGCGGCCTTCGCAAGTACGGACGCTCGGTGTGCGGCCGTGGACACGGCGTCCGTCACCGCCGGTGTCGTCTTTGCGGCGGCGTCGGTCAGATGTTCTCCGGCAACGTTTCTCGCGGCAGCCAACCGGTCACCCGCCTGTACCGCGAGATCGTGTGCGGTGCCCGCCCACTCGTGCACGCGCTCGCCCAGATCGGACGACGCCTCCGCCGCGGTGGGGGTGATTGCTGCGATACCGGACGAGACGTGGTCCGACGCGCGCTCGACCGCACGCTTCGTGCGCCACACCGGGCCGGGCTTCCCCTCCGTGTCGAATCCTGCGATCAGCAGCCCGCCGAACAGTGAGATGTTCTTCAGAAAGTCCGTCTGCTGTCGCTGGCGGGCAACAGGATCCGTCTCGTTCCAGAACTGGTGCTCGACGAACGTGCTGGGGATCAGTGAGCCGGCGAGGGCCAGTGAGGCCACGCGCGGGAAGCGCCCGGTGGCGAGCAGTAGCCCGCCACCCATCTGGACTCCTGCATTCGCCCGTACCCACGTGCGTGAACCAGTGGGCAGGAGTGCTGAATCGGGAAGTGAGTCGTTCAGTCGGTCCACCAGTGGTTCGGCCGCCCGAGCGGTCTGATCGGGGCTGCGCAGGTTCTGGTAGCCGCTGTAGACGAAGATCGATCCGAGCAACGGTCGAGCGATTCGGCGAATCATGCTGGTGACTACTTCCTCTCGGTTCGCCCCGCGAGGGGCTGCGATGCCGAAGGTGCGGCGCGACGCCGTCGAGGTCGCGCCGAGATTCGGCTGGTTCTGGACAAATAGCTTGTGCGGCAATCAATTTCATTGATATGTGGGCCAACATGAGAGCCGTGTCGTGGAGACGCACCATGCGCACCGCCACCGGACCTGCCTCAGCGAGCGCTGTGGCGCGGTGATAGCCGGGTTAGGCAGGTCATTCGACGATGTCGGGACGGGACGGCGGGTTGATGTCCGGGTCGTTCGGCAGCGGTATCGGATCCGGCTCGCGACCGGGCTCCGGGGTCGGAATCGGGTCGGGTGCCGGCGGTTCAGGGCGCCGAGGCGGGTACGGGTCGGGCGGATAGGGACGTTCGGGTGGGTGCGTCGGCTCAGTCATGCCGACCTCCTCTCGGGTTCGGGGCGGCGGCGTATGGATCCACCGGTACCTAGCACTACCCAGATGCGGGCGCGGCGAAACCCGCCGTCCGGGATGGGATCCCCTACAAGGGTTTGCTCCCGCTCGGATCGGGTACCGCGATCAATAGGTGGTTTCGCGCAGTGCTCGCGGCGCTACTGATCAGGATCACGAAGGCGATACCGTACAGGCCACGCGCCGGGCGCCGGTTCAGGTGGTCGGGTTGCCGTCGCGACGTCTACGATGCCAACCAGAGACCTTCTGTCGCAAGTGCATCGGTCGCAGACGACCGGTCGTCGAACACCCACGGGGGCCGGCAGTGGTTGACCACATGGAGGAGGCGGTCCACGGTGTCGTTGGTCACGACCGCACAGCCGACACCATAGGTACGCGCGACCTGGGGCAGACCGACTACGACCCACAGACCACACGAACCGATGAAGGAGACCGCCGCGAGGTCGATGATCACGTCGTGGCGGCGTGCGAACAACGGCTCGACGCGGGAATCGATGTCCTTGGCGTTGGAGGCGTCGATCTCACCTGAGACGCTCACGACGGCAGGGCCCCTGGCAAAGGCTGGGCCCGCCGGCATCGGGGGCTCGACGTCGACCTGCATCGACGCGGTGGACGGGCTCGAAGATACAGAAGAACGCATCTTGCGCCTCACTCTCTCGGTGTTGCGAAGAGGCGTCCGCCGCGAGGTACATCCTGCTCTACGGCGGACGTGAACCAAGGGGCTGCAATGTTCAACCATTTCCGATCGTATGCACGCCCCGTGCGCTCGTCAACCGCGCTCCGCTGTGTGACAGCGCGAGGCGGGCTAACGTTTGAGATCGAACATCGACGGGTATGGAGGTCGACGACGATGAGCGGCGTGGGCACCAACCGAGTGGCGAGGTAGCTATGACATCTGTGGAAGTCGTCCCCTCCGAGGGTGGGGGGTGGTCCGATTCGGCCGTCGAGGTACGGGTGCCTGCTCAGGTCGATCAGTTGGCCGTCATTCGGGCGGCTGTCGCCACTGTGGGGGCGGCGTTCGACCTCACCGTCGACGGGATCGCCGATGCGCGGCTGGCGGTGGACGAAGCCTGTACGAAGCTGATCCGCGTCAGTTCCCCAGGCGCGACCCTCGAATGCAGAATGGGTGGTCACCCACGTCATCTCGTCCTGAGATGCGTAACGACTATCGTCGGCGATGACCCCTTTCTTGGACACGGCCTGTCGTGGTACATCCTGCAGTCGGTGAGCACCGACCTGTCGGCGGGCAGCGGACCGTCGGAACGCGATCCGGCGATGCGGACCGCCTGGATCGAGCTCTCCATCGATACGGGCGTCGACCGCCGGGCGGAGTGACCGGCGATGGCTTGGAGCCGTGACGACGCTCGCACCGGAACCGCGCTGCGCGCCCTGGCGGACAGCGATCCGCAGAGCGATACCCACCGGTCTGCGCGAGACGACCTCATCGTGGCGCACCTCGGCCTTGCGGAGAGCATCGCCTGGCGGTTCGACGGCCGCGGGGAGGCACACGATGATCTCGTGCAGGTCGCGCGCATCGGCCTCGTCAACGCTGCGGACCGGTTCGATCCGACGAAGGGGCCGGACTTCTTAGCATTCGCTGTGCCCACCATGATGGGCGAGATCAGGCGGCATTTCCGCGACACCGCGTGGGCGCTGCGCGTCCCGCGCCGTCTGCAGGAGCTGAGTCTGGCGGTGGCGAAGAGCACCGCCGAGTTGAGCCAGGATCTCGGGCGCGCGCCGACCCCCCGCGAACTCGCGGTGCACCTCGATGTGGCCGTGTCCGACGTGTTGGAGGCGCTGTCGGCGGACAACGCATACCACGCGCTCTCCACCGACGCGCCTGCGCGGGAGTCCGACACGTCGCCGGACCGTCCGTTGGGCGAGACGGTGGGCACGGACGATCCCGAACTCGAGGTGGTGGAGGATCGGATGCTGCTCCGGTCCGCGCTCGCCGACCTTCCGGAGCGGGAACGGCAGATCCTCAGACTGCGGTTCATCGACAACATGACCCAGAGCAGGATCGCGGAACGAGTCGGAATATCCCAGATGCATGTCTCCAGGATCCTGTCTGCCACCCTGCGTGAACTCCGGGACCGATTACCCGAATCCGGCGCCTGAGGGCGGATGCTCCGTCCCGACACTCCAGGCGTGCCGCGGCCACTCCAGGCGTGCCGCGGCGCGGACGGGACAGAAGGTTTCGACCGTCGGCACGTGGGTACGAGTGCGTAGACAAGGTCATCAGGACACTCGTACGAGGCGCACGACCGCAAGGGAGTTGCCATGAGAAGACTCGACAAGCGTTGGGGGATGCTCGGTTACGTGCTGTGCATCGTCGCGATCGCCGGCCTGGCGGCCGGCCTCACGGGAGTCGCAGTCGCGGCGCCGTGGGGTTGGTACCTGTTCGCGGTCGGGGTCGTGCTTGTGATCGCGGGTGGCGCGTTGCTGGTCGCCGTGTCGGTGTCCCAGCGTCCAAGTAGATTCCACGACCGGACGGAACGCGACCCGATCATGGAGCCCACCACGCCGGAGGAGGAGCGCGAATACGTCCGGCGGTACCGCGGACGACGACGCCCGGAGACGCGCTAGTGGCCGAGTGATGGATGCGTTTCGACGAGAGGAACGAGTATGAGCAACGAGTCCGGACGCGGGGAAGTAGCGAAGGGTGTCATTGAAGACCTCGAAGGCAAGGTGAAGGAGGCCGTGGGCACCGTCTTGGGCCGCGCAGACCTGGTCGACGCGGGGCGTGCGCAGCAGGACGAAGCAGCCGACCAGCGGGAGGCGGCCGAGCATGAGGCGAACGCTGAGCAAAAGCGCGCTCAGGCCGGAGACGCGGAGGCGGACGAGGTGGCGGCGCGCCGCCGCCGCCGCTGATCTCGCCGTCGGGCGACGGTGGCGGCATAGCGCGGGTACGCAGCCGCGGACAGCCGGATCAGCGATCAGATCAGGTCGATCGCGTCTCCGGATCCGATCCGCAGGTGGGTGGTGAGGAGGATGTGATCGAATTGCTGGCGCGACTCGCGGGGGATCAGGTCACCACCGGTCGATTCGATGTCGTTCAGGAGCTGTACCGCGATCTCTCGGAGTTTGACGTTGGATTCCTGGGACCGCCACTTCAGGATCTCGAAAGCACGCTGGGCCGGAATGCCGTACACGAACATGATGACCCCTTTTGCGCGATCTATCGCCTCGCGCGAGGCGGTGTATTCGGGGAGCACGTCGGTGAGTGACGTCCGCACCTCGGCCTCGATGGTGTCGGTGATGTCGACGTAGAACCCCTCGGACCCGATGAGTTCGCCACGGTCCGAGAACATCTTGTCGGCGATGACGATGATGTGGTGTACCGCGCCGCGGGTGTCGATGATGCGGTGCCGACTGCTGAACGGGCTTCCGTCCGCGAGCATTCGCTGGACCTTGGCGGCGACCTCGGACTTGTCGTCCGGATGCTTGTGCCCGAGGATCAGCTCCGTCGTGGGCCTCACGGACCCCGGTTCGTAGCCGTGGATCCGAGCGACCTCGTCCGACCACTCCCAGCGCTCGCCGGCGAAATAGAACCGAAAGCTTCCGATGCGTTGGGGAACGCCCCCGCCGACGGTCCGTGCCAGCGCGTCAGCGCCGCCCATTTCCATTCGCCGATCATACGGTAATTCCGCGTCCGCGATTCGGTCGAGCCGCTGCGGTGCGGGTCATGCCTGACGAGCGGCCGCCCGCGGACCAGCGGCGGGCCTGCTCGTAGCGACGGGACTCGGAGGCGGCTAGTGGTTGCGCAGGGCGTCGATGAGTGCCCTCTTGTTCATGGACGAACGCCCGTCGATGCCCAGTTCTCGTGCGCGCTTGCGAAGGTCGGTCACGGTCCACTGCTCGTACGAAGGAGAGGACCCACCGCGGCGGCCCACCTCGCTACGGCTCGAGCCTGCGGCCGCATTCGCTATGCGCGCCGCCTTCTGCTTGGAGTCACCCTGCTTACGGAGTTCCTCATACATCTCCTTGTCCTTGACGCTGGGGCCGGGGCTCTTCTGGGGCATGGCGTTCCAATCCTCGGGGGCTAGGTCTCACCTCGTCTCATACCCGGCGCGGCTCGGGTTCAATCGCGCTGCGCCGCGGCGTCGGTTGAGACGCTGTTTCGTCGCGCGGATTCGGGGTATGTAGCGAGTACGCCAGGCACCGAGGTGAGTGGATGGAGGAGGCCAGACATGATGAGGCAGACGAACACGGGGTCGGCGGCCCGCTGTGCCCGGTGACGATGCGCCTGCGCGCGGTGTGCTGTTCGATGTGGACGGCACGCTCGTCGATACGACGTACCTACACGCGGTGTGCTGGGGCGAGGCACTGCGCCAGGGCGGTCACGTCGTCACCATGGCGGCGGTGCACCGGGCGATCGGGATGGGCGGCGCCGAGCTCCTCGACCACCTGATCGGAGACGACCGCGATCGGCAGGCAGACAGTGGCGTGCACACCGCCCATCTGACCCTGTACAAGCAGTACTGGGGGCGGCTGCGGGCACTGCCTGGCGCAGCGGAGCTCGTCCGAGCGTGTGCCGGCAGAGGGCTACGCGTCGTGCTCGCCTCGTCGGCGTCGCAGGAGGAGTTCTCTGCGCTGCGGTCGGCGTTGGGCGCAGACGACGCCATCGCCTGCGCCACGAGTTCCACCGACGCGGATGCGGGCAAACCGGCGCCGGACATCCTCCATGCGGCGCTGGAGCGTTCCGGGCTGACGCCGCGGAGCACCGTGTTCGTGGGGGACGCCGTCTGGGATGGCCAGGCGTGCGGGCGCGCCGGGATTCCCTTCATCAGGCTCACCTGCGGCGGTACCAGTGCGGCCGAGCTACGGGACAACGGTGCGGTGGAGGTATGGCGCGAACCGGCCGACCTGCTCGCGAACATCGAGCGCAGCGGGCTCGACGCGGTGGGAAGCAGGTGAGACATGACCACTCGGATCGCCGCGCTGTTCGGGTGGTCATTCGGCACGTGGCTGTTGCTGACGTGGACGGTGACGGTCGAGCAGCTGACGTTCGGGGGGCTGCTGGCGCTCGTGGTCGCGTGTGCTCCGGCGCCGCTGGGACCGGTGGCGCGGCCCTGGCGCCTGCTCGATCCGCGGTGTCTCGCGACGGTCGTGCGGCTGGTGATCGTGGCGTCCGGCCGGATCGTGGTCGCCAACGTCCTTCTGGCCCGCCGTATCTGGGCGCCGAGCCGACCCTTGGCTTCGGGTTGGTCGTCGTCCCGACGACGATGCGGACCGATGGCGGGCTGGGTGGTGTAGGACTGATCAGCTCGTTGATCGTGGACGATCAGATCGTCGACATCGACCGAGCGCGGCACGAATTGCGCCGGTTGAGAAGTTGCTCGCGCCGCTGGTGCGGCGACGATGATGCGCGACGTCTACATCGCGGCCTTGTATCGCGGAGCTCATGATTACAGCCCTGCTGCTTCTGCGGCTCGGGCTCGGACCGTCCGTCGCCGGTCGAGTCGTCGCGCTCGACACGATCTCGACGCCGTCGGCGCGCCCGGGACTACGAGCGACTGGAACCAACGCGTCCCGGTATGCGGTTCAGCCTGATCACCCTGGGAGTCGCGTGCGTCGGATTCGGTGTGCTGCCCGGGATGTTCGTACGAGACGTGGCCTCGCCCCTGGCGTCGATCCTGTTGCACCCGAACGCGTATGCGCGGGCGGTATTCGCCGACGGTGGCGCCGTGCCCGCGCTGCATCTGACGTTCACGTACCTCCAGGTGAGCGACCTGCTGACCGCGCTGGTCGAGATCGTCCTCGGACTGCTGCTCGCAGCGGCGTACCTGCGCCTGAAGGTCGAGCCGCGTCCGCTCACCTGGCTGCGACGGCTGCATACCGGTTCGGTGAACGACTACGCCGCGTTCGCCGTCACCGGGCTGGTCACCGTGTCCGTGGTGCTCTTGGTCTGACTGTGAGCGTCACGGGCTGGGTTGCGGGATCTTGCAGCCCGCGACCTTGGGATTGACACCCAGATAGTTCAGCGGCCCGGCGACCACGGTCACTGCCGTCGTCGCGCCGCTGGCACAGTTCTCGGAGGCGTGCGTGAAATACCCTCGTTGCGCCGCCGCGACGGCGCCGATGATCAGCCAGACGAGCACGACCGCCGATATCCAGCGCATGGCGAGCCTCCCTTCCTCGAGCCTGGCTCCCTCAGGGCCCACCGGCCCCGATCGCCTACCGGTGCCGTAGACCGGCGCTGTGGTGGTCAGTAGTAGTGGCGCCTGCCGCCGATCGCGTGGCCGAGCGATCCGAGCGCCAGCAGGATCAATCCGATCACCAGCACTACGATTCCGATCGTCCAGAGGATCGCGATCTTGAACACGAATCCGAGGATGAGAAGTATTATTCCGGCGACGATCATGACATCTCCAATGTTTCTCTGTGTGTTGCTGTGAACTGCTCGACCGTGCCCATCGAGCCGACGTGAATCCGCCTGTCAGTCTTGGCGGCCGACGGTATCCGCGTGCTGTAGCGACGGAACGAGGGGCGCGCAGATCTCTTCGCGGAGCAGCATCTCCGCGACGCGCAAAGGAACCGCGCGACGCTCCCCGCCCGCTAAGGGTTTGAGTTCTACGTAGCAGAACGGCGCGTTGCGGATCGCGGTCACTTTGCACCGGACGCGATGCCCGGTCCGGAGTGTCGTGGTGAGCTGTGTTCCAAGCGTGATGGTCCGCCGCATCGATGTCCTCCTCGTTCGCCGTCCGCTTCCGCCTGTCCTGTACCCCGATTGCCGGCCGGCCAAACCTGCTGCTGTCGACGGATGGGCTCGTGAACCGGTCACGCGAGCCGTCGAGGACGTCAGGACGCGAGCCAGAGCCCTTCGGTGACCAGTGCGTTGAGCGCAGCCCGACGGTCCTCGAACACCCACGGCGGTCTGCAGTGGTTGACGACCTGGAGAAGGCGGTCGACGGCGTCACTTGTGAGGACGGCGCATCCCACGCCGTAACTACGTGCGATCTGGGGGAGGCCGACGACGGCCCACAGCCCGCACGACCCCATGAAGGTCACGCCGCTCAGATCGATCAGAACGTCCACTCGACGTGCATACAGCGCTTGGACGCACGTATCGATGTCGGAGGAGTTGGAGGCGTCGATCTCGCCGGAGATCGTCACCACCATGGGTGCAGCCGAAGGCCGCGCATCGGACGGTGTCGATACGTATACATCGATCCTCGCCGGGAGCTGTACGGAATTCAATGTCTTATCTGTGTGGTTTCCGGACACCGCATAACCCATGCTCAGCCTCGCTCTTTAGTAGAGTGAATCCTATCCAGCACCCAGGATCGCGTAGACGCTGCGATCATGCCGACTGTCGCTGGTGGGCTGCTGTGCTCAACCTCGCCATCGATCCTAGTGCCGTTCGAGCTGAGCCGTCAACGAACGGTCCAGTCCGGCTGTCGGGCCGACCGCTACTTCCGGTCGACAGATTTGAGATGCCGCATTATCGGATATGCGATTTGGCAAATCACGCTACCGGATTGAGAAGCGACACTATCGAGTCGTCTGCTCCTATGAGAAAGCTCGGCGGGCGGGTAATGGCCGGGTAATCCTGCTGGCAGCCCACGCACGTCGGACACCGACGGTTTCGTCGTACACGGCCGGGGGTATACGACAGCGGTTGACGAAGACTCCAGTCGACGATGAGAGGTTGGTGACGGAACCGATGAGCACGAGAGACGGTCAGCGGCCCGAGATCCCGGATCCCGGGGACGAGGTCGATCCTGTTTTTGCGGCGGCTGTAGGCGCCGAGGATCTCGACGAGGATCGCCCGCAGCGCGATCCGCTGGAAGAAGGGATGGATCCGCCGGAAGGCTGGTCGGCGAGTGATCGCGTCGGCGTCACAAGCCGTGAACAGCGAGAGGGAGAGTCTCTCGACGACAGGCTCGCGCAGGAAGAGCCGGAAATCCTCGGCCGCGGACAGGAGGACGCCGTACCGCCCGCCGATGCGGCAGAGGAGTCGTGGGTGGTCGACGACCTCGAGGATGAAGCGTCGGCGGCATCGCGCGGAGGTTTGCCGGGCGACCCCTACGGGTATTGACAGCCCGACATGTGACCTATCGAGGTAACGGGGTTCGAGATGGCAGACCGGCCGCACGCCGACAAGACGATCGCATTTCTCGTCGCACCGGAGGGTGTCGAGCAGGTGGAACTGACCGAGCCGTGGCGCGCGGTCCGGGAGAGCGGTGCCAGGCCGCGTCTGGTCTCGACGGGGGCGGGGACGATTCAAGCGTTCGACCACCTCGACCGGGCGGATACGTTCGCCGTCGATCAGACCGTGGAGGACGAGGGCGCCGATGCCTTCGACGCATTGGTCGTGCCGGGCGGTGTGGCCAATCCCGACTACCTCCGAACCCAGTCGGCCGCAGTCGCATTCGTCGCCGACTTCTTCGCCCGCGGTAGGCCTGTCGCGGCGATCTGCCACGCGCCCTGGGCCCTGATCGAGGCGGGGGTGGTGGGCGGCCGGACGCTGACCTCGTGGCCGAGTCTACGAACCGACATCGTCAACGCCGGGGGCGACTGGGTCGACCGGTCGGTGGTCGTGTGCGCCGATGGTCCCAACACCCTCGTCACCAGCCGCAAGCCCGCTGATCTGCCGGGCTTCTGCTCGGCGCTGGTCGCTGCACTGGGGTCGGCGGACGGTCCGTATCTCGTAGCGAAGGAGCAGGATAAATGACGTCTGATCAGCCCGATAGCGGCGGCGACACGCAACGCGGTGAGGGCGGTGAGTTCCACCAGACATCGCAGGAGACGTTGACCACCTCGCAGGGTGCGCCGGTCGTCGACAACCAGAACTCCCTTCGGGTCGGCGCTCCCGGCCCGACGCTGCTGGAGGATCAGGCCTTCCGCGACAAGATCTTCCGGTTCGATCACGAGCGGATACCCGAGCGGGTCGTACACGCCCGCGGGTATGGGGCGCACGGAGTGTTCGAGACCACCGCCCCCCTGCCGGAGGTGACGGTTGCGGACCTGTTCCGTGAAGCGGGGGAGAAGACCCCGGTCTTCGTCCGGTTCTCGACGGTGGCGGGCCGCGCAGGCTCGCCGGATCTCGCCCGCGACGTGCGCGGATTCGCTGTCAAATTCTATACCCGCGAAGGTAACTGGGACCTGGTCGGGAACAACATCCCGGTGTTCTTCATCCAGGATGCGATCAAGTTCCCGGACCTGATCCATGCGGTCAAGGAGGAACCCGATCGCGGATTCCCGCAGGCGCAGTCCGCGCACGACAACTTCTGGGACTTCATATCGTTCATGCCTGAGTCCACACACATGACGCTGTGGCAGATGTCGGATCGGGCGATACCGCGCTCGTTCCGATTCATGGAGGGGTTCGGCATCCACACGTTCCGATTCCTCGACGAGCACGGCGCGAGCACGTACGTCAAGTTCCACTGGAGGCCGGTGCTCGGTTGTCAGTCCGTGCTGTGGAACGAAGCGGTGAAGATCAACGGCGCCGACCCCGACTTCCACCGCCGTGACATGTGGGATTCGATCACCAGGGGTGACTTCCCGCAGTGGGATCTGGCGGTGCAACTGTTCGACGAGGAGACCGCCCAGGGTCTCGAGTTCGACCCGCTGGACCCGACGAAGCTGATTCCGGAGGAGGACATACCCCTGCGAATCGTCGGCCGGATGACACTCGATCGGGTGATCGAGAACGAATTCGCCGAGACCGAGCAGGTGGCGTTCTGCACCCAGAACATCGTTCCCGGGATCGACTTCACCGACGACCCCCTTCTGCAGGGACGCAATTTCTCCTATCTCGACACCCAGCTGTCTCGGCTCGGAAGCCCCAATTTCACCCAGATCCCGATCAATGCGCCCACGTGTCCCGTCGCCAGCTTCGCCCGGGACGGTCACATGCAGACGACGGTGCCGACCGGCCCGGTGAATTACGAACCCAACGGACGATCCGGCGCCGAGGCGGGGCCGCGCGCCCGTCCCCAACTGGCGAGCGTCACCTCGTTCGAGACGGAGGTTTCCGGGGTGAAGGCGCGGCTGCGGCCCGAGTCGTTCGCCGATCACTACAGCCAGGCGAGGGTGTTCTGGATCAGCCAGAACGACATCGAGCGCGACCATATCGTCGACGCCTACGTCTTCGAGCTGAGTAAGGTCGTCGATCCGCACATCCGGATCCGTGTGGTGGCGAACCTCCGGAACGTGGACGAGAAGCTCGCTGTACGCGTCGCAGCCGGGATCGGGATCCCGGTTCCGGAACCCAGCGAACCGTTCGCACCGGTCCGAGACGACCTGCCCCCTTCGCCTGCGTTGAGCATCCTGCGGAACCCTCCCGGTACGTTCGCGGGTCGTAAGCTGGGCGTGCTGGTCACCAACGGCACCGATGCCGAGCTGCTCGATGCGCTGCGGAGCGGGGTAGCGGAAGCGGGAGCGACGATCGAGGTGATCGCGCCGAAGGTCGGTGGCGTGACGCTCTCCGACGGACAGTCGACCTCGGCAGATGCGCAGCTCGCGGGAGCCCCGGCGGTGCTCTACGACGCGGTCGCCGTCATCCCCTCCCAGGGGGAGATCGACGAGCTGGCGAAGGATCCGGCCGCCAAGGACTTCGTCAACGACGCCTTCCATCATTTCAAGTTCATCGGCGTAGGTGAGTATGCCGACCGCCTCTTCGAGAAGGTCGGGCTCCGGGGACGTCTCGACGCCGGTTGCCTGCGGATCACCACCGCGGCGACGACGGGCGAGTTCCTTGACTCGTGTGCCGATCTACGCTTCTGGGACCGGAACGTGTTCGAGTGATCGCGGAGGCCGAGGAGGTGATCTGCATTCCGTGGGCCGGCACGGCCGGCGGTCCATCGGTCGCCGACGCCGCCGACGTCCTGACTCCGCTGTTACGGTCCTGTGGGCGTGACGTCGCCCAGACCGTGCGGCGGTTGCCGGCCTTGGGCCGGTGCGTGGGCGTCCATGAGGCCACCACGCCGGTCCGGCGGGAATGGTCGGCGATGGCGACGATCGGCGCGTTCGACCTGACTGTCGCGAGAATCGTGGAACCTCACGTCGATGCGCTGGCGATCCTCGACGAGGCGGGGTCGCCGCTGCGCGGGCGCGGCGCTGATTCGACCTGGGGTGTCTACGCCGCAGAGGGGCCGGGTGTGCGGCTCGAGGCGAGAGAGTCCCGGACCGGTTGGACCCTCACGGGTACGAAACCTTGGTGCTCGTTGGCGCAGGACCTCGACTACGCGCTCATCACGGCGTGGACGGCCCGTGGTATCCGGCGGCTGTTCGCGGTCGATCTGCACTCGCCGGGCGTGGCCATCGGCCACGAGCGGTGGGTGGCGCGTGGTCTCTCCGCGGTCGACTCGCCGTCGCTGATCTGCCGAGCCGTCGCTGCGACGCCGATAGGACCGGACGGTTGGTACCACGATCGCCCCGGATTCGCGATCGGGGGCATGCGTGTCGCCGCTGTGTGGTTCGGCGCGGCGATGGCCGTGGGTAGAACGCTGCGGGCTCACGCGGACCGCGGAGCTCTGGATCAGATCGGAATGATGCATCTCGGCGCCGCCGAGATCGCACTGCACCAGGCCGGACAGGTCATGGCCGACGCGGCGCACAGACTCGACGGCGACGTTCCTGACACCGATCGATCGGTGTTGGGCCTGCATGTTCGAAGCGCTGTGCGCCGGGCGGCGGAGGAGGTCATCGAGCGGACGGCCCACGCTCTCGGCCCGACGCCGCTCGTGCGGGACGCCGCGCATGCCGCTCGTATCGCGGACCTGACCGTGTACCTGTGCCAAGAACACGCTGAGCGGGACGTGGCTGCTCTCGGCAACGCGGTGGCCGAGGGGCGAGGACTGGTTCTGTGACCGACGAGCGGGCATTCACTCCCGGCGTCCTCGGCACACCCGAAAGCCTCTGGCGAACCGAACTCGAACAGCACCCCGCCGTACATCAGGTGAATTCGGCCTCGTACACCCACCTGATAGTGGTCTCCGCACACCCGGACGACGAGACGCTCGGATGCGGCGGGCTGCTCCATCGAGCAAGCCGTGGAGGTATGGACGTGACGGTGGTCCTCGCCACCTGGGGTGAGGCGTCGCACCCCGGTTCACCGACCGCCGGACCCACACAGCTCGCCCACCGGCGACGAGAAGAGATCGAGCACGCCCTGTCCATCCTCGGCGAGCCGGACAATCCGATCCGGCTGCTCGCGGTCGGCCTGGCCGACGGACAGGTGGCCGCAGGCCACCACGACCTCACCGCCGCCATCGTCGGCGCGACCCCGGTCGATGGCGCCCGGACCGTCGTCCTCGGGCCGTGGCGGCACGACCGTCATCCCGATCACGAGGCCGCCGGGCGCGCCGCCGCCGCGGCAGCCGCACGCACCGACGCCGATCTTCTGGAGTACCCGGTCTGGTTGTGGCATTGGGGTACGCCGGCGGACCTGCCACGGGGCCGAATGGCGATAGTGCCCCTCGATGTCGAGGACCGCGCGGCCAAAGCCGACGCGGTGCGCGCGCACGTCTCACAGATTCGACCGCTCTCCGACGCCGTCGAAGACGCTGCCGTGGTGCCGGAGCATGTGCTCGGATACTTCCGCCGTGACGTCGAAGTCGTCTTCACCAGCCCCGCACCGTCCGATGCCTACGCCTTCGAAGAGCTTCATCAGGCGTCCTACGATCCCTGGGACGTGGGATCGGACTACGAGACGGGCAAGCGGCGAACAACGCTCGCTCTACTCGACGGACTGGCCCGGCCGGCCAGGGCGCTCGAGATCGGCTGCTCGGTCGGTGCGCTCACCGCTGATCTCGCCACCGCCTGCCGCGAGGTCGACGGGCTCGAGGCCTCACCGACCGCAGCCGCTCTCGCGTGCCGACGTACCGCCGGCCTAGGCAACGTGCACATCATCCACGGCGCGGCGCCCCTGGACATCCCGCGGCGCGAATACGACCTGGTCGTCCTGTCGGAGATCGGATACTTCCTCAGTCCCGGCGGCCTGCGCACCACGCTCGATGCACTCCGACGCGCCACCGCGCTCGGCGGCCATCTCCTGGCGTGCCACTGGTTGCATCCCATAAACGGATGGCCTCTCGACGGCTGCGGCGTGCATGAGATCATCCGACAGCGGAGCTACCTCCGTCTGCTTCGGTCCGTGTCCACGGCCGACTACCGGGCAGATCTCTGGCAACAGACATGACCCGCCCCACATCTCACCCACTCGAGCACATCCTCGCGGTCTCGGTCGTCGTTCCCGCCCGCAATGAGGCGAGGCTCATCGGCCGTTGCCTCACCGCGATCCGCGCGACGGTCGACCATCTCCGCACCACCGCCGCCATCGCGATAGACGTCGATGTCACCGTCGTGCTCGACGACTGCAGCGATCCCACCGCGACGATCGCCTCCGCGTACGACGTCCGCGTCGTCACCGTCGGCTACGGCGCCGTGGGCGCGAGTCGGCACGCCGGAGTCACAGCGGCACTCCGACCGGATCCCAGAGGCCTGCCACGTCAGAAGCGGCTCCTTTGGGAGTTCGCACACGAGCCCGCCCCCGGGCACCCCCACATATATGGCGCCAACCTCGGTATCCGTGCCAGCACCTACCTCGCTCTCGGCGGCTTCGCCCCTGTGGCTACGGGCGAGGACCGCGCTCTCGTCCACGTTGCACGCGACCACGGCGACGGGATCGTCGCCACCGACCAGGCGCCGGTACTGACCTCGGCTCGCCGACACGCGCGGGCCCCGCACGGCTTCGCCGACTGGATCCACGACCGGCAGGGAGGCATGCTGTGAACACCCCCGCATCGTCCACCGTCGCCCAGCACCTCAGGCCATACCGCTGCAGCCTGTCGATTGCTCTGCCGCACATGGTCGGTCGTTCTCGAGCGCCTCGGATCGGCGGATACGGAGCTCCTGCTGCGCGAGCCTGCGCAGCGTCGCGAGCAGCAGGTCGGTGAGGGAGGTCGCGACGATGGCGTATCGGAGCGCCGCCGCTGGACTCCGGGGCGACGCGTCCAGATCCACCGTGGCGATCGACTCCGCCGCGGCCGCCCAACGGCCCAGGGTCACGTCCCCACCGAAGTCGACGCCCGCCGCTGCGAGTGACCTGAGCTGGCTTCCCAGCGTCGCGACGAGCGGATCGGACCGATCGATCCGCCAGCCGAAGCGCTCGACGGCGCGGGCGGCGCGCTCGGTCCACTCCGGTACGACCGGACCGGGCGTCGGCGGGGTGAGCGCTGCTCGTGCGGCGCCCAGCAGTTCGCTCCGGGCATCGGGCCGGGCGTCCAGGACCGCAATGGCGGCCCGGATCCGTACGACCGACAGACCACCGAGATCCAGCAGCGCTCGGATCAGATTCGCCCGGGCCACATGTGAAGTGTCGTAAGAGGATTCGGTTCGAGTCACCGGCGTTCCCGACGGCAACAGGCCCATCCGCATGTAGTACTTCAGAGAGGGGCTGGATATGCCTGTGGCAGCGGCTAGTTCGGCGATACGCATGGAGCGGTTCCGTTCGACTGGATGGATACCGGACAACGCAGGTACCGGCCGTGAGGGTGCGCGCGTCGACGCTCATAGGGGCGCTCATGGGGGGAGCTGTGGGGTCGCCGCCGTCGGAAGCGTGCAATTCGGCATGGATGGGCCAACGGACTCTCCGTAGAAGTCGACAGGAGTGAATCGCACCGTTGGCTCAATGCTCAGCCGAGGACGCTACCACCGAACCGATCCGCCGGAGAAGGGGCCGCCGCGATCACAGCGCCGCGTCGAACAGGCGAAGAGGCCGGCCCGGGAGCCTCGACAGGTGTCTTGGGCTTCCGGGCCGGCCGGATCGTGTGTGCCGTCTGCACGGGAGAGTGGTTGTCTAGGGCGTGCTGTACTGCCGACCCCGATGCTGTACACGGTCGGACTCGGGCTCGGGCAGGAAGAGGAACCGCACGAGTGCGATGCTCATCTTCTACGCCTCTCCTGCCACACGCGTGCTTCGTCCTGACGACGTGACGACTACCCGCGGCCGTTCCCCGAACGATTCGTCGTCTGCGGACCGACGCCCTCCGCCTCGATCCGCTCCTTGCGCACCTGGTCGGACACGGTCTGCTCGTCCTGCACGTCGTGCACCTCGAGTCCCACCCGCTCGACCGGCACCGTCTTCTTCGTCACCCTGACCTGGTCCTCATGCAGGGTCACCTCCGTGGCGTCGTCCCCGATCCTCGACTGACCGACGACAGACGGATCGTCGATCGGCTCCCGCACGACGGAGACCTCCTCCCGCGTGACCGGCACCGTGATCGTCTGCTCCTCGGTGACGACGAACTTGCGGAGCCGGGCGCGGCCGGCCTCGGCACAAGTCGTGTCCACGTCGAGTCGCTCCTCCGAGCGCACGAGACGATTCTGCTCGTCTGCACCGGTGTGCGGGGTCTGCTCCGCCGCGTGCCGATCGGTGGGATCTGCGGACTGCGACGATGTTGCGGCCGCTGCTGCATCCGTGCCCACGTGCTGGCCGTACTGTGCCCATTCGGCAGTGTTTCCGCCGACGCCGTAGTGCGCGAGCAACTCGCGCTCCTGCTGGGCGCTGATGCCGCCCTCGACGTCGAGATGCGGCGCGTCCTTCACCGCTTCCTCGTGCACGGATACCTGGAGCCGGTCGCCGTCGTGTCGGGCTCCGGACAGGGGTACGAGCGAGGTGGACGATCCGAACAATCCGGTCTTGACGGCGACCCAGGTGGGTTGGCGCGTCCTCTCATCGAGATATATCTGCTCGACCTTGCCGATCTTCTCCCTTTCTGTTGCCGTTTGGGGCCTCGTTCTAAAGCATCATCAACGGGATGTTCTCGGTCGTGCACAGTATTGGTACCCAGTCAAGCGGTGGATAAACCTGTCACCCGGATCAGCCCGCGGACATGAGCTCCATCACGCAGTCGTTTACGAATGGATCGGCGAGGGTAAGAGGACGGTCGTCCCGATGAGTTCGTCTCGCTCGGCTACCGACACCACGGAGTGAGGCGGACCAGGACAGGAAAGGAACGGATGACGTCACCCGTGAACCGTGACGTCACCGTCACAGCCCGAACCGTAGCCCTGACGAAAGGAACACGATGGGAATCACAGACGACGCCAAGAACAAGGCCGACGACCTCAAGGGACGCGCCAAGGAGGCCGCAGGCAGCGTTACCGGTGATGACGACCTGAAGTCCGAGGGACAGGCCGACCAGGGAATCGCCAGCGCCAAAGGGAAGGTCGCGGACGCCGCCGACAAGGTCAAAGAGGGCGTCGACAACGTCAAGGACAAGCTGACCGGCAATCGTTGAGCATCAGGCCAGGGGGCGGCGTGCATTCGCCGCCTCCCGGCCGCGGCGGAGGGGCTGTCGCCATCGTCGGGTCGATGCCTCCCTTACGTAGCGGTACCGGATCGCATTCCGTCCGCGGGGATCGGCGACCTGTCGAACGGGGTAGCGGTGCCCCATGACACGATTTGGATACACCCTGATGTGCGAACAGTCCGGACCGCGGGAGTTGGCCGCACATGCTGCTCATGCGGAACGAGCCGGGTTCGATTTCGAGGTGATCAGTGATCATTTCTCTCCGTGGCTGGGCAGCCAGGGCCACGCTCCCAACGCATGGGTGACTCTCGGCGCGATCGCACACATCACCGAGCGAGTGGAGCTGATGAGCTACGTGACATGCCCGACCATGCGCTACCACCCGGTCGTGGTCGCGCAGCAGGCCACGACCGTCGGGCTGCTCGGCGAAGGTCGGTTCACGCTTGGAGTCGGTGCGGGCGAGAACCTCAACGAACACGTCGTCGGGGGCGGATGGCCGCCCGTGAACCGATCTGCCGGGACCCGGACCCCGAGCCGGGACCCGGACCCCGAGGTCGCGATCGCCAGGGCCCATGAGCAGTTCCGCTGGTTCGGTGGCGGTTGGAAGGTCAACGCCGAGCTACCCGGACCGGCCGGATTCTCGGCAGCGAGCCGGTTCGTGACGCCGGATGACGTCGCCGACGCGATACCGTGCGGCCCCGAGGCGGATGCACATGTCGAGGCCGCGCGTTCTCTCGTCGATGCCGGGTTCACGGATGTGGCCGTGGTCCAGATCGGGGATGCGAGCCAATCGGATTTCCTGGACTGGGCCGAACGCGAGTTCCTGCCGGCGTTCCGGAGTCGCTGACCGTCCGTACGGGTTTCGAGTACGCGACTGTCGGGTACCAGTGCCCCCGGGCCTGTGGCAGATGCCGCGGACCGGGAAGAAGGACGACAGACAATGGCGACGACAACACCGCGCGGGGCCGCATCGGGCCCGATCGACTTCACCGTGCCGGGCCTCTCCGAGCAGGACGCGAGAAGCGTCATCACCGTGCTCCAGGACCGCCTGAACGCTCTCAGCGATCTGGTGCTGACGCTGAAGCACGTGCACTGGAACGTGGTCGGGCCGCACTTCATCGCTGTGCACACCATGCTCGACGACCAGGTCGAGGCCGCGCGGTCGATGGTGGACCAGACCGCGGAACGCATCGCCGCCCCCGACGTGGTCTACGTCGGGGTCATCGAGGCGCACCGCCGGGCCGTCGCCGACACCGACGAGCCGGATCCCGTCAGCCAGGACATGTTGATCGGGCAGTGTCGGAAGCTGGAGCAGGCGCACTGGTTCGTCCGCGCCCATCTCGAGAACTCCCGTGGCACCCTCAGCACCGGTGATGCAGACACCGAGAAGACCGCAGCGAGCCGCGCCCGCTCATGACGAGCACGACGTTCGAGATCGCATCGGGGCGGTCGGCCTCCACGGACGCCGAGGAGGCATCCGGACCGGAGCCCGCGGCAGACCGTGCGAGTGGCGTCGGCCACGGCGTCGCCGAGTTCGTGGTGGTTGCCAACCGCCTGCCGGTGGACATCGTCCAGGACGAGCAGGGCGTGTCGTGGAACACATCGCCGGGGGGACTCGTCACCGCGCTCGAACCGATACTCCGCGCACGCCGGGGAGCGTGGGTCGGCTGGGCCGGCGCCGCCGACGTCGAGGTGGACCCGATGAGCGGCGACGACATGACCCTTCATCCCGTGCGGCTCAGCGAACGCGAGGTGATCGACTACTACGAGGGCTTGTCGAACGCGGGACTCTGGCCGCTCTACCACGATGTGATCGTGAAGCCGGAGTACCGGCGCGAGTGGTGGGACGCGTACGCGGCGGTCAACCGGCGGTTCGCCGAGACCGCCTCCCGGGCCGCTGCCGAAGGCGCCACCGTGTGGGTGCAGGACTACCAGCTCCAGCTCGTACCTCGGATGCTGCGCACGATGCGTCCCGACCTGAAGATCGGCTTCTTCCTACATATTCCGTTCCCGCCGGTGGAGCTGTTCCTGCAGATGCCGTGGCGGACCGAGATCATCGAGGGCATCCTCGGCGCGGATCTGGTCGGCTTCCACCTGCCCGGCGGTGCGCAGAACTTCCTCTACCTCGTCCGGCGGTTGACCGGCCTTCCGACGTCTCGCGGAAACGTGGGAACCCGGTCGAGATTCGGCGCAGTCGCCGTCGGAGCGCGCACGGTGCGCGTGGGAGCCTTCCCGATCTCCGTCGATTCGTCGACGCTCGAGGATCGTGCCCGTAGCGCCGACGTCCGCGCGGCCGCGGAGCGGCTTCGCAGCGAACTCGGAAACCCCGAGACGATCATGTTGGGCGTCGACCGGCTCGACTACACCAAGGGCATCGACGTGCGTCTGCACGCCGTCGGCGAGCTGTACGCGCAGGGGCGACTCGACCCGACCAGGGAGGTCCTCGTGCAGCTCGCGACTCCGTCCAGGGAACGTGTCGGCTCGTACCGCGCGATGCGGGACGACATCGAGCGCGAGGTGGGCCGTATCAACGGTGACTTCGGCCGCGTCGGCAGCCCCGCGGTGCACTACCTCCACCACTCGGTCTCGATCGATGAGTTGGTCGCCTTCTACGTGGCGGCCGACGTGATGCTGGTGACTCCGCTACGGGACGGGATGAATCTGGTCGCCAAGGAGTACGTCGCGTGCCAGGCCGATGACGGTGGCGCTTTGGTGCTCAGCGAATTCACCGGCGCTGCAGCTGAACTCCGGCAGGCGTACCAGTGCAACCCGCACGATCTGGAGGACGTGAAGAACGCCATCGACGCTGCGGTGCACCGACCCGCAGCGCTCGGACGCCGGCGGATGCGGGCCATGCGGCGGCAGGTGCTGCAGTACGACGTCGCGCTGTGGGCACGGTCGTTCCTGGACGCACTCTCGGCCGACAACGATGGTCCGGAGGCGTGAGTCGCCGCCGATCAGCCCTGCACGGCCCGGAACGAATCGGGTGTCGCCGCAGCCCAGTCGGTCGCCCAGGTCTGCGGTGGTTCCGTGAGCAGAACGCCCGGGGCCAGCCATTCGTAGAGCTCCGCGTACGACCGCTGGGTGGTGGGGGAGACCTTCTTGCGCAACATGTGCGGCGTGAGGTCGGCCGGACCGGCCGCCCCGAGCGATGCCATGATCTGCGTCGCCTGGCTGACCGTGCTCTCCTGATAACGCGTGACCCGCAGGCTTTTGTCGGCGATGTCGAGAGCCCGTGCGCGCCGGGCATCCTGGGTCGCGACCCCGACCGGGCACTTGTTGGTATGACACCGCTGCGCCTGGATGCAGCCGATCGCCATCATCATCGCTCGGGCGGAGTTGGTGAAGTCGGCGCCCTGGATGAGGCGCTTGACGATGTCGTTGCCGGCGGCGACCTTCCCGCTCGCGCCGACCCGGATGTGGTCCCGAAGCCCCGTCCCGACGAGTGCGTTGTGCACCGTCATCAGGCCGTCGGTGAGCGGTAGCCCGACGTGATCCTCGTACTCGAGCGGGGCGGCGGCGGTGCCGCCCTCCGCTCCGTCGACGATGATGAAATCGGGCCCGGTGCCCTCCGCGATCATCGCCTTACAGATCGCGAGGACCTCGATGCGGGATCCGACGCACAGCTTGATGCCGACGGGCTTGCCGCCGGCGAGTCCGCGGAGCCGCGCGACGAATCGGATCAGCTCGCGCGGCGTCGTGAAGGCCGAATGCGCCGCCGGGCTCACGCACTTCTGGTACGGCGGCACCCCGCGGTAGCGGGCGATCTCCTCGCTCACCTTCGCCGCGGGGAGCACGCCGCCGATGCCCGGCTTCGCGCCCTGGCTGAGTTTGATCGAGACCGCCTTGACGTGGCTGTGAGCGGCCTTCTCCGCGAACCGGTCCGGGTCGAAGTGCCCGTCGTCGGTGCGCGTGCCGAAATAGCCGGAGCCGATCTCCCAGACCAGGTCGCCGCCGCCGTCGAGATGATATGGGGTGAGCCCGCCCTCGCCGGTGTCGTGGGCGAACCCACCCCGCGCGGCCCCCGCGTTCAGCGCGCGGATCGCATTCGCCGACAGCGCGCCGAAGCTCATCGCTGAGACGTTCAGCAGCGACATCGAATACGGCTGGGTGCAATCCGGGCCGCCCACCAGTACGCGAGGCGCATCGCCGAGTTGGGGCACCGGAGCGATCGAGTGGATCAGGTACTCGTACCCGATCTCCTCGACGTCCCGTTCGGTGCCGAAGGACAACTCGCCGTGGATCCCCTTCGCGCGCTCGTAGACGATCGACCGCACGTCCCGGTCGTACGGTCTGCCATCCACGTTGCGTTCGATGAAGTACTGCTGCAGTTCCGGGCGGATGGCCTCGAACAGGTACCGCATGTGGCCGAGGACGGGATAGTTCCGCAGAACGGAGTGGCGACGTTGGAGCAGGTCGAAGAGACCGACCGCGGCGAACGCCACCAGCACGGCGGCTCCGATCCACCAGCCCCACGGCCCGACCGCGCCGAGGACGGCGACGACCACGGCGATGACTACGACGAGTCCGACGGCCACGAACCGGGTCACGATGTCCTCCTGATAGACGGCCGCCGAAGCCTACAACCCCATGTCCTTGGCGATGATCGAACGCATCACCTCGCTGGTGCCGCCGTAGATGCGGTTCACACGGTTGTCCGCGTAGAGGCGGGCGATCGGGTACTCGGTGATGTAGCCGTAGCCACCGTGCAGCTGCAGGCATCGGTCGATCACGTCCGACGCGGCTTCGGTGCAGAACAGCTTGACGGAGGCGGCATCGGCCGCCGTCAGCTCGCCTGCGTCGTGGGCCTCGAGCGCTCGGTCGATCACGGCCTCGATCGCGTCGACCTTCGCCTTACACGCGCCCAACTCGAACTTGGTGTTCTGGAAGGAGGCGACGGACTTACCGAAGATCTTGCGGTCGGTCGTGTAGGCCTGCGCGAACCGGAGTGCCGCGGATGCCTGCGAGTAGGCGCCGACACCGATCGACAGCCGCTCCTGCGGCAGGTTCTGTCCGAGGTAGCTGAAGCCCTTGTTCTCCTCACCCAGCAGGTCCTCGACGGGCACCGCGACGTCGGTGAACGACAGCTCGGCGGTGTCGGAGACCTTGAGGCCGATCTTGTCGAGCTTGCGCCCGACCGCGTACCCGGGGAGCTTGGTGTCCACTACCAGCAGCGAGATGCCGAACCGGCGGTCGTCCTCCTTGGGCGGCGCGGTGCGCGCGCAGACGATCACGCGGTCGGCGTGCACGCCGCCGGTGATGAACGTCTTGGAGCCGTTGAGCACGTAGTGCGAGCCGTCCTCGGAGAGCTTGGCGGTGGTGCGCATACCGGCCAGATCCGAACCGGTGCCGGGCTCGGTCATCGCGATCGCGAACATCGTCTCGCCGGTGACCATGCCCGGCAGCCAGCGCTGCTTCTGCTCCTCGGTGGCGAGCTTGGTCAGATAGGGCAGGCACAGCGCGATGTGCACGCTCGAACCGCCGAATGACACGCCGGCCCGGGCCAACTCCTCGCTGATGACCGCCTGGTACTTGAACGACTCGATGCCGGCCCCGCCGTACTCCTCGGGGACCTCGATGCCGAAGATGCCCAATTCTCCGAGCTTCGAATACAATTCACGCGGTACGATGCCGTTCGCGTACCACTCGTCGTAGTGGGGCACGACCTCGGCCTCGATGAACGAGCGCAGGGTGGACCGGAATGCCTCGTGGTCCTCGGTGTAGACGGTACGGCGCATCAGGCGCCACCTCCTCGATGGATTGTGGGGATGATCGCCGCGTGTCGGGCGACGGTTCGGGACGGGAAGATACGGGCGGGCAGTGGCGGCACCGGCCGGTGTGGTACCGCGGCGGCGGCCCGATATCGGGGGTGCGGAGGTGCGAGCTCACTTCGCGGACCTCCTGGCCGCGGCGCCGGGGCCGTGACCCGCCCCCACCATCCGCAGCGCCAGGTCGGCGTAGAAGTCGCCCACCTGCTCGGGCGACCACGCACCGTCGTCCCGGAACCACCGGGCGGTGTCGATGCCGAGCGACAGGATGGCGACCGCGGCCATCCTCGGGTGCGGCGTGTCGAACGCGCCGGCCGCGACGCCGCGCTCGATGACATCCCGGATGGCGCCGTCGATCAGACGGCGCAGCGCGAGGATCTCGGCGCGGTGCTCGTCGTCGAGCGCCGCGAGCTCGTAGTTCACGACCCGGGCGCTGGTGTGTCGCTGTGCGTGGTGCTCGGCGAATCCGCGCACCACCGCTGCCAGCTGCGCGGTCGGATCGTCCGACGACGCTGCGGCGGACTGCACCACGTCCAGGATCATGTCGTGCCCGCGCCGCGAGAGCTGGTACAGCAGATCCTCTTTCGACCGGTGGTGCACATACACGGCGGCGGGACTCATCCCGGCGGCGGCGGCGATGTCGCGGGTGCTGGTGCCGTAGAAGCCGCGCTCGGCGAACGACGACAGTGCGGCGTCCAGCAGACGGGCACGGGTCTGCGCGGCCTTCGACTGATCCTCTGGATCGGTCATACGCTCCCTCGCTGCCACGCCTGCCGCACCGGCGGTCGACCGGAATAGTGTGAGATCCACATCACAACCGGGCGGCGGTTGACGCCCGGGCCCTGGTTGGGCAGAGTAGACGCTACACCACTAAGCGACCGCTTAGTTTGTGAGAAGGGACACGGAATGACCGAGGCTGTCATCGTCGCCACTGCACGGTCGCCGATCGGGCGCGCAGGCAAGGGCTCGCTTGTCTCGCTGCGCCCGGACGACCTGGCCTCGGCCATGGTCCGTGCGGTGCTGGACAAAGTGCCGCAACTGGATTCGCGGGATATCGACGACCTGATGATGGGCTGCGGCCAGCCTGCGGGGGAGTCCGGGTTCAACATCGCCAGGGTGGTCGCGGTCGAGTTGGGCCTCGATCACGTGCCGGGCGTCACCGTCAACCGGTACTGCAGCTCCAGCCTCCAGACGAGCCGCATGGCGTTCCACGCCATCAAGGCGGGCGAGGGCGACGTGTTCATCTCGGCCGGCGTCGAGACCGTGAGCCGATACATCAAAGGCAACGCCGACGGGCTGCCCGATACCAAGAACCCGCTCTTCGGGACGGCGGAGGTGCGCACGGAGAAGTTCGCCGCGGGCGGACAGACGTGGGCCGACCCGCGCGGCGCGGGCGACCTGCCGGACATCTACATCGCGATGGGCCAGACCGCCGAGAACGTCGCACAGCTGCGGGGCGTCACGCGCCGCGATCAGGACGAGTTCGGCGTCCGCAGCCAGAACCTCGCGGAACAGGCGATCGCGAACGGCTTCTGGGAGAAGGACATCACCCCGGTCACGCTGCCCGACGGCACCGTCGTCGCCACGGACGACGGTCCCCGGGCGGGTGTGACCCTCGAGGGTGTCTCCGGGCTCAAGCCGGTCTTCCGGCCCGACGGCACCGTCACCGCGGGCAACTGCTGTCCGCTCAACGACGGTGCCGCGGCCGTGGTGATCATGTCCGACACCAAGGCGAAGCAGCTCGGGCTGACGCCGCTGGCGCGCATCGTGAGCACCGGTGTCACCGGCCTCTCGCCCGAGATCATGGGCCTGGGCCCGGTCGAGGCGTCGAAGCAGGCCCTGGCCCGTGCCGGGATGTCCATCGGCGACATCGATCTCGTCGAGATCAACGAGGCGTTCGCCGCGCAGGTGATCCCCTCGGCGCGCGAGCTGGGCGTCGACCTCGACCGCCTCAACGTCAACGGCGGCGCGATCGCCGTCGGCCACCCGTTCGGCATGACCGGCGCCCGCATCACCAGCACGTTGATCAACTCGCTCCGCTTCCACGACAAGCAGTTCGGCCTCGAGACGATGTGCGTCGGCGGTGGCCAGGGCATGGCGATGGTTCTCGAGCGGCTCAGCTGAGCCGCACGCGCACGCCGATCGAACCGAGAAACCACTCACACGGAAGCAGGGCATGACAACACGTTTCGAGGGCAGGACCGCGATCGTCACGGGCGCCAGCAGGGGTATCGGCCTCGCGGTCGCCGAGCGCCTGGTGGCGGACGGTGCGCGCGTGGTGATCACGGCCCGCAAGCAGGAGGCGCTGGACCAGGCCGTGGCCGCTCTGGGCGGACCGGAGAAGGCGATCGCCGTCGCCGGGCGCGCAGACGACGTCGAGCACCAGGCGGACACCGTCGCTCGGGCGATCGAGACCTTCGGCAGCGTCGACTTCCTGGTGAACAACACCGGCATCAACCCCGTGTACGGGCCGCTGATGGACATCGACGTGGCCGCCGCGCGCAAGATCCTCGAGGTCAACGTCCTGGGCGCGCTCTCCTGGGCGCAGCAGGTGCACCGGGCATGGCAGGGCGAGCACGGCGGCGCGATCGTCAACGTCGCCTCTGTGGCCGGTCTCAAACCGGCCCCGGGGATCTCGATGTACGGCGTGAGCAAGGCCGCGGTGATCCACCTGACGCAGGAGCTGGCCGTCGAACTCGGCCCGCGCGTGCGGATCAACGCCGTCGCACCGGCCGTGGTCAAGACCCGCTTCGCCACCGCGCTGTACGAGGGTCGGGAGGAGGAGGTGGCCTCCGCCTATCCGCTCGAGCGGCTCGGTGTGCCCGAGGACATCGGCTCGGTCGTCGCCTTCCTGCTGTCCGACGACGCGTCCTGGCTCACGGGACAGACGCTCGTGATCGACGGCGGACTCACGCTGACCGGTGGGGTCTAGGTGAGCGACCGGGGCTCGGGTCGCGGCGTCGTCGTCACCGGCGGCGGCAACGGCATCGGGCGCGCCATCGCCGCGCGACTGGCGGCGGCGGGGGACCGCGTCGTGGTCGCGGACCTGGACGGCGACGCCGTCCGCGCCGTCGCGGCGGAGATCGGCGGCTTCGCGGTGGTGGGCGACGCCGCGTCCGAAGACGGCGTGGCCGCCCTGGTGGCAGCGGCCCGGGATCACCTGGGCGTGATCGACATCTGGTTCGGCAACGCCGGCATCGACCGCGGGCGCGGGCTCGACGCGAGCGAGGTCGAGTGGGCGCGCTCGTGGGATGTCAACGTCATGGCGCATGTGCGCGCCGCCCGCCTGCTGATCCCCGAATGGATCGAGCGCGCGGAGTCGAATCCTCCGTCGCTTCGCTCGCCCGGAGGTCGATTCGTGGTGACGGCGTCCGCGGCCGGGCTGCTCACGATGCTGGGCACCCCCACCTACTCGACCACCAAACACGCCGTCATCGGCTTCGCCGAGTGGCTGTCCGCGACGTACCGGCACCGGGGTGTCGTGGTGCAGGCGATCTGCCCGCAGGGCGTGCGCACCAGGATCTTCGACGATGCCGGGCCGCTCCAGGACCTGCTTGCCCATGACGGCGCGCTCACACCGGAGCAACTCGCCGACTCGGTCTGGGAGGCACTCGGCGACGAGCGCTTCCTGATCCTGCCGCACCCGGAGGTGGCGGGGTACTACGCGACGCGCGCGACCCAGACCGATCGATGGTTGGGCGGCATGAACAAGATCCAGCGTGGCCTCGAACAGCAAGGAGCACTGTAGATGAAGGCGTGGCGAGTGGCCGAGCTCGGCGAGCCGCGGGACGTTCTGACGCTTCTCGACGTCCCGGACCCGGAGCCGGCCGGGACCCGGATCGTGGTCCGGGTGCTGGCGTCCCCGGCGAACTTCCCCGACGTGCTGATGTGCCGAGGGCTCTACCAGATCAAGCCCGAGCTGCCCTTCACGCCAGGCGTGGAGCTGTGCGGCGAGGTCGTGGCCGTGGGGCCCGGAGTCACACGGTTCGCGGTGGGAGACCGGGTGATCGGTGGGACGGTGCTGCCGCACGGCGGTTTCGCGGAGTACGCCGTGCTGGACGAGGCCGTGACGTTTCCGGCACCGTCGTCGCTCGACGATGCGCAGGCCGGCTCGCTGTACATCGGCTACCAGACCGGCTGGTTCGCGCTGCACCGCCGCGCGGCCCTGCAGCCCGGTGAGACCCTCCTGGTGCACGCCGCGGCGGGCGGCGTGGGCACGGCGGCGATCCAGCTCGGCAAGGCGGCGGGCGCCCGGGTGATCGGTGTGGTCGGTGGGCCGGAGAAGGCTGCCGTGGCCCGCGAGCTCGGTGCCGACGTGGTCGTGGACCGACATGCGGAGGACTTCGTGACGGTGGTCAAGGACGTCACCGGCGGCCGCGGCGCCGACGTCGTATTCGATCCGGTGGGCGGCGACACGTACGCGCGCTCCACCAAGTGCATCGCTTTCGAGGGGCGCATCGTGATCATCGGCTTCGCCGGTGGCGAGATCCAGTCGGCAGCACTCAATCACGCGCTGATCAAGAACTACTCGATCGTGGGCCTGCACTGGGGCCTGTACAACACCCGCGCCCCGCAGCTGGTCGCGGAGTGCCACACCGAGCTGACCGCCCTCGCGGACGCCGGGCGGATCGGGCCGCTGGTGAGCGAGCGACTGCCGCTCGCCGACGTGGGCGACGCCGTCCAGCGGCTGGCCGACGGGACCACCGTGGGTCGCGTCTCGTACGTCGCCGAGGTATGACGGTGGCAGAATCCGCACCGCGGACTGTGGACGCCGTGGTCTTCGACTACGGGGGCGTGCTCACGAACCCGATGCGCGAGAACGTCACCGCGTGGGTCGCGGCCGACGGCATCGACCCCGCGTCGTTCACCGAGGCGCTGCGGTCCTGGCTGAGCCGCCGGGCGCCTGCGGGCAGCCCGATTCATCGGCTCGAGACCGGCGAGCTGGCCCCTGCCGACTTCAACCGCGAGCTCGCGGCCCGGCTTCGATCTGTGGACGGCGGCCCGGTGGTCGCCGACGATCTGCTGGGGCGCCTGTTCGCCGGGACGGTGCAGGACGAGGAGACCTGGCGCATCGTCGACGACCTGCGCACGCTGGGCGTCACGGTGGGACTACTGTCCAACAGTTGGGGTAATGCCTACCCCCGCACCCGGATCGACGCGCTGTTCGACACCGTCGTGATCTCGGAGGAGGTGGGGTTGCGCAAGCCGGAGCCGGACATCTTCGAGCTGACGCTGCGCCGCCTCGGCACCGGACCGGACGGCTCCGTGTTCGCGCAGAGCCCCGGGCGCGTCGCCTTCGTGGACGACGCCGCACCCAACCTCGACGGGGCCCGCGCCGTCGGCATGCGCGGGGTGCTGCACCGCGACGCCGCCACGACCCGAGCCGAGCTGGCAGAACTCATCCCCGGCCTCGCACCCGGCGCTGTCGGACGAGAGAAATCGATCAAGGAGGATCCACAATGACCGAGACCCGTACCGCCATCGTGACCGGCGCCGCCCGCGGCATCGGTGCCGCCGTCGCCAAGCGCCTCGCCGCCGACGGCCTGCAGGTGGCCGTTCTCGACCTCGACGAGGGAGCCTGCCAGGGCACCGTCGACGAGATCACCTCGGCCGGCGGTAAGGCGATCGCGGTGGGCGTCGACGTGGCCGACGAGGCGCGGGTCGCGGCCGCCGTGGAGCGTGTCGCGAACGAGCTCGGCGCCCCGACCGTGCTGGTGAACAACGCCGGGGTACTGCGCGACAACCTGCTGTTCAAGATGTCGGTGGACGACTGGGACACCGTGCTCGGGGTGCACCTGCGGGGTGCCTTCCTGATGTCACGGGCGGTGCAGGCGTACCAGACCAAGGCGGGCTTCGGGCGGATCATCAACCTGTCGTCGACATCGGCGCTCGGGAACAGGGGCCAGGCCAACTACTCCGCCGCGAAGGCCGGAATGCAGGGCTTCACCAAGACCCTCGCCATCGAGCTGGGCAAGTTCGGTGTCACCGCCAACGCCATCGCCCCGGGCTTCATCGCCACCGACATGACGGCCGCCACCGCAGCCCGTGTGGGCATCCCGTTCGAGGACTTCAAGGCGTTCGCCGCCAAGGAGATCCCGGTGCAGCGGGTCGGCAACCCGGATGACATCGCGCACGCCGCCTCGTTCTTCGCCAGCGAGGGAGCGGGATTCGTCTCCGGGCAGGTCCTGTACGTGGCCGGTGGGCCCAAGGACTAGTCGGACTGCGACACGTCGGGATCAGGCAGGAAGCGGGAAGATGAAGGTTCTCAACGGCATCGACGAATTGAAGGCAGCCGTGGGCACCCACCTCGGCTACTCGGACTGGCACACGATCGACCAGGCGCGGATCGACGCCTTCGCCGATGCGACCGGTGATCACCAGTGGATCCACGTGGATCCGGAGAAGGCGGCGAAGGGCCCGTTCGGCACGACCATCGCGCACGGTTACCTCACCGTGTCCCTGATCCCCATGTTGGTGTGGGAGGTGTACGCGGTCGAGGGCACGAAGATGGGGATCAACTACGGCAGCAACAAGATCCGTTTCCCGTCGATCGTGCCCGTCGATTCGCGGGTGCGTGCCGGCGTCGAGCTGGTGTCGGTCGAGCCGAGCGGACCGGGCTACTCCGTGATCGCGCGCGTGACGATCGAGCTCGACGGTGGTGCCAAGCCGGCGTGCGTCGCGGAGACCGTGAGCGTGGTGGTCTTCTGATGGCCGGCGCCGGGAGCGAAGCGAGCGGGCCGAATGTTGCCGGCGCCGGGAGCGAAGCGAGCGGGCCGAATGTTGCCGGTGCCGGGAGCGAAGCGAGCGGGCCGAATGTTGCCGGTGCCGGGAGCGAAGCGAGCGGGCCGAATGTTGCCGGTGCCGGGAGCGAAGCGAGCGGGCCGAATGTTGCCGGCGCCGATGATCTGCCGGGTCTCGACCTGGACAGGCTCGCACCGTGGCTCGCCGAAGCGATGCCCGGGGCCGGCGCGCGGCTCACCGGCCTGCTGATCGCGGGTGGAAAGTCGAACCTCACGTACGAGGTCGGGGACGGCGAGCGCACCTGGATCGTGCGGCGGCCGCCCCTCGGGCACGTCCTGGCGACCGCGCACGACATGGGGCGCGAGTACCGGGTCATGACGGCGCTGGCCGGTACGGACGTACCGGTACCGCGCACGTACGGGCACTGCGAGGACACCGCGATCCTGGGCGCCCCGTTCTACGTCATGGAGAAGATGGACGGGGTCCCGTACCGCACTCGCACCGAGCTCGAGGTGCTCGGGCCCGAGCGGACGCGGGCGATCTCCGTCGGTCTCGTCGAGACCCTCAGTGCGTTGCACGCCGTCGATCCGGCGGCGGTGGGGCTGGCGGACTTCGGCCGTCCCGAGGGCTTCCTCGCGCGGCAGGTGAAGCGGTGGCGCAAGCAACTGGACGCGTCCTACAGCCGCGACCTGCCGCTCGCGGACGAGCTGTGTCGCAGGCTGGAGGCCGATGTGCCCGTCGAGTCGGCGCCCGGCATCGTCCACGGCGACTACCGGCTGGACAACGTGCTGGTGGACGCGCAGGACAGACTCACCGCCGTGATCGACTGGGAGATGGCGACTCTGGGTGACCCGCTCACCGATCTCGCGCTGATGATCGTCTACCACCGCCTGGGCGCGTTGCTCGGCTCGGACTCGGTGGCGGATGCCAACGCCGCCCCCGGCTTCCTGTCGGAGGACGAGGTGATCTCGCTCTACCGCGCACGCAGCGACCGGGACCTGTCCCGGTTCGGCTTCTATCTAGGGCTCGCGTCGTTCAAGCTCGCCGCCATCATCGAGGGTATCCACTACCGATTCATCCACGGCCAGACCGTGGGCGCCGGGTTCGACCGTGTCGGCGACGCGGTCGGCATCATGCTCGAGACCGGTCTGACGTCGCTGGAGGAGCATCGCTGATGGATTTCGAATTCGATTCGCAGACAGAGGAACTGAAGGCGAGCCTGCTCGACTTCATGGACACGCACATCTATCCGGCGGAGCAGACGTTCCACGACCAGCTCGCCGGGCTCGACAACCGGTGGGCGTGGGACTCGGTTCCGGTGCTCGCCGAGCTCCGCGCCGAGGCGAAGCGCCGCGGGCTGTGGAACGTCTTCCTCCCGGGCGAGCACACCGGCGCCGGGAGCGGAGCGAGCGGGTCGAATGTTGCCGGCGCCGGGAGCGGAGCGAGCGGGTCGAATGTTGCCGGCGCCGGGAGCGGAGCGAGCGGGCCGACCAGGTTCGGCGCCGGGCTCACCAACCTGCAGTACGCGCCGCTCGCCGAGATCACCGGCCGGAGCATCCATCTCGCTCCCGCCGTGCTCAACTGCGCGGCGCCGGACACCGGGAACATGGAGGTGCTCGCGCAGTTCGGCACCCCCGAGCAGCAGGAGCGCTGGCTGAAGCCGTTGCTGGCGGGCGAGATCCGCTCGTCGTTCGCCATGACCGAGCCGGACGTCGCGTCGTCGGATGCGACCAATATCGGCACGCGTATCGAGCGCGACGGTGACGACTACGTGATCAACGGCCGCAAGTGGTGGATCACGGGCGCGATGAACCCGAACGCGCAGGTCTTCATCGTGATGGGAAAGACCGACCCTGGTGCCGAGCGGCACCGTCAGCAGTCGATGATCCTCGTGCCGCGGGACGCACCGGGCGTCGAGGTGCTGCGCGGCATGGAGGTGTTCGGCTACGACGACCACAGCCACGGCGGGCACGCCGAGCTGTCCTTCACCGACGTGCGGGTCCCGGCGAGCAACCTGATCGCGTCTGCCGGTGACGGTTTCGGTATCGCGCAGGCCCGCCTCGGTCCCGGCCGGATCCACCACTGCATGCGGTCGATCGGCCTGGCCGAACGGGCCGTCGAGCTGATGTGCGCGCGGGTCTCCGAGCGTGTCGCGTTCGGTAAGCCGCTGTCCGAGCAGGGCGTGATCCGCGACTGGATCGCCGAGTCCCGCGTGCGGATCGAGCAGCTGCGCCTGCTGGTGCTCAAGACCGCGTGGCTGATGGACACCGTCGGTAACCGAGGCGCACACACCGAGATCCAGGCCATCAAGATCGCCACCCCGGCGGCGGTGCAGTGGATTCTGGACAAGGCGATCCAGGCGCACGGCGCCGGCGGCCTCTCGCAGGACTTCCCGCTCGCCGAGGCGTACGCCGGGATCCGCACCCTGCGGTTCGCCGACGGCCCCGACGAGGTGCACAAGAACGCCCTGGCGCGCACCGAGCTCAAGCGGCAGGCCGCTGCCCGAGCGGCGTCGACTGCAGGTGCGCGGTGAGTGCGGTGACCGATCCGGCGGCCGAGCTCCGTTCGCGGGTCACGGCGTTCCTCGCCGCGCACGACCCGGCGACCACCGACCGGCTGGAATGGCTGCGCGCCCGGTACGACGCCGGGCTGGCATGGGTGCGGTATCCGGTCGGCCGTGGCGGGCTCGGCCTGCCGCAGTCCCTGCAGCCCGAGGTGGACCGGATGCTGCGGGAGGCCGGCGCGCCGGACAACAACAGTGCCGCCAACGGGATCGGGCTCGGCATGGCCGCGCCCACGATCCTCGCCTTCGGCACGGAGGAGCAGAAGGACCGCTTCCTGCGGCCGCTGTGGACGGGTGAGGAGATCTGGTGCCAGCTGTTCAGCGAGCCCGGCGCCGGCTCGGACCTGGCCGCGGTGGCGACCAAGGCTGTGCGGGACGGTGACGACTGGGTCGTCACCGGGCAGAAGGTCTGGACGTCCGGTGCACACAACGCGCGGCTGGCGATACTCGTCGCCCGCACGGACACCCGGGTGCCGAAACACCGTGGCCTGACGTACTTCCTGTGCGATATGACGGATCCCGGTGTGGATGTGCGGCCGCTGCGGCAGATCACCGGCGAGGCCGAGTTCAACGAGGTCTTCCTCACCGAGGTCCGGATCCCCGACTCGCAGCGGCTCGGCGCAGAGGGCGAGGGTTGGCGGGTGGCGACGGCGACGCTCAACAACGAGCGCGTCGCGATCGGCGGCCGCGCCGCCGCGCGGGAGGACGGCATGATCGGCGTGGTCGCGCGGACCTGGCGTGAGCGTCCCGAGCTTCGCACCGCCGACCTGCGCGACCGACTGACCCGGCTGTGGGTGGACTCGGAGGTTGCCCGCCTGACCGGGATGCGGCTGCGGCAGAAGCTCGCCAGCGGTCAGCCGGGACCGGAGGGGGCCGCGATGAAGCTCTCGTTCGCGCGGATCAACCAGCAGTTGTCCGGCCTCGAGGTGGAGATGCTCGCCGCGGACGGTCTGCGGTACTCCGACTGGACGATGGTCCGGCCGGAGAAGGTCGACTTCTTCGGCCGCGATGCCGGCTACCGGTACCTGCGTGCCAAAGGCAACTCGATCGAGGGCGGCACGTCGGAGATCCTGCGCAACATCGTGTCCGAGCGGATCCTCGGGCTCCCCCCGGAGCACCGGGTCGACAAGGATGTCCCGTGGAAGGACCTGCAGAAGTGACGGATTCGTTCAGCCCGGACCTGCTCTACAGCGAGGTCGAGGAGGATCTGCGGGCGTCCGTACGGGACCTGCTGACGAAGCGGTGCCCTCCGTCGTCCCTGATCGCGACGTACGACGGCGGCGGCGCCCCGGCGGTGTGGCCCGAGCTCGCCCGGGACCTGGGCCTGGCCGGCCTGACGGTGCCGGAGGAGCGCGGCGGGGCCGGCGCGAGCGCGGCGGTGGCGGGCGTCGTGCAGGAGGAGATGGGCCGGGCCGCGGCGCCGACTCCGTTCCTCACCAGCTCGGTCGTGGCGACGACGGTGCTGCTCGCCGCGTCGGCCGACGATCTGCTCACCCGGGTCGCGGCCGGGGAATCGACTGCGGCCCTGGTGGTCCCGTTCTCGACGTCGCCGTACGGGGAGCTGCCGACGGTGGCCCTGGCCGACGGCCGGCCGACGGGTATCGTCCGCAGCGTCGTCGGTGTGGAGGGCGCGGACATCCTGCTCGTCCCGGGTGAGGACGGCGGTGTGTACGCGGTCGCCGCCGCGGACGCGGTCGTGGGAGTCGTTCCGTCGCTGGACATGACACGTCCCGTCGCGGACGTCACGCTGAGCGGCGGGGCGGGGGAGCGCATCCTCGAGGACGGCGGTGCGGCGGTCCGCTCGGCTCTGGTCGCGGGCGCGGCGCTGCTTGCGTCGGAGCAGGCGGGCGTCGCGCGGTGGTGCCTCGAGGCCACCGTCGGATACCTGCTGCAGCGCCGCCAGTTCGGCCGCGTCGTCGGCGGGTTCCAGGCGATCAAGCACCGCCTCGCCGACCTCTACGCCGCCGTCGAATCCGGCTCCGCCGCCGCGCGGTATGCCGCGGTGGCCCTCGCCGAGCTGGGACCGGACGATCCCGAGACGGAGATCGCGACCGCTGTCGCGGCGTCCTACTGCGGCGACCTCGCGGTGTTCGCCGCTGAAGAGGCCGTGCAGCTGCACGGCGGGATCGGGATGACCTGGGAGCATCCGGCGCACCTGTATCTCAAGCGTGCCAAGGCCGATCAGATCGGCCTGGGGACCCCGGGGGCGTATCGGGCCGTCCTCGCGGGTCTGGTGGATCTGCCCGCCTGATACCGGAAGGAAGAGGCTCGTCGATGAGCACGATCCAGACCGTGGGTGGCACCGTCGACTCCGGCGACCTCGGCATCACCCTGATGCACGAGCACATCTTCGTGCTGACGCCGGACATCCAGCAGAATTACCCGGACGAGTGGGGATCCGAGGAGGATCGCGTCGCCGACGCCGTGGGCAAGCTGCGGAAGGCGTACCACGCCGGGGTCCGCACCATCGTCGACCCGACGGTGGCGGGCCTCGGGCGGTACGTCCCGCGCATCGAACGGGTCGCGTCCCAGGTGCCGGTGAACATCGTCGCGGCTACGGGCATCTACACGTACGTGGACGCGCCGAACTTCTTCATGTACCGCGGCCCCGCGTTGGGGCCCGCGGTGCCGGATCCCATGGTGGACATGTTCGTCCGCGACATCACCGAGGGGATATCCGGTACCTCGGTGAAGGCCGGAATGCTCAAGTGCGCGATCGATCACCAGGGACCGACCGGCGGTGTCGAGCGGGTGATGCGCGCGGTGGCCAAGGCGCACCTGATGACCGGCACGCCGATCACGGTGCACACGCATCCCGGCAGCGAGGCCGGGTGGCACGTGAAGCGCGTGATGTGCGACGAGGAGGGCGTCGACCCGTCGCGGATCGTGTTGGGGCACAGCGGCGACAGCACCGACTGCGGTCACCTCGCGGCGCTGGCGGACGCCGGCTTCGTGCTCGGTATGGACCGGTTCGGGATCAACCTCGAGACCACCTTCGAGGCCCGCGCCGACACGCTGATCGAGATGGTGCGACGGGGCTACGCCGACCGGATGGTGCTGTCGCAGGATGCGGCGTGCTACATCGACTGGGTCGAACCGAGTCTCATGCCGGCCCTGCCCCAGTGGCACTACACGCACGTGTTCGAGGACGTGTTCCCGTACGTGCTCGAACGCGGCGTGACACAGGAGCAGATCGACACCATGCTCGTGGACGTCCCACGCGGGTTCTTCGAAGCGTCCTGAGTCACGCGGGCTGCCGAAGCCGGTGCAGCAGTTCGTCCCCGACGCGGGCGACCTCGCGTCGGTACGGCGTGTCCGAGAGCACGAAGTGGGTGATGCCCAGGTCCCGGTACCTCGCCAGTGCCGTGGCCACCTCGTCCGCCGAGCCCACCAGCCAGGTGGTGCCGGCGCCGCCCCCACCCACCCGGCCGGGCGCGGTGTAGAGGCACGAGTCGAGCACCTCGCCGCGCGCTGCGAGATCGAGCAGCCGCTGTTGCCCCACTGCCTTCCTACGGTCACCGATGAAGTGGTCCTCGCTGCCGGCGTCGGCGGCCATCTGCGCGACCCGCGCTTCGGCCGCCTGCCACGCCTGTTCCGACGTATCGCGCACGACGGAGGTGATGCGGAGCCCGTATTCCAGCGGCGCGTGCTCGCGGCCGAGCGACCGGGTGAGCGACTCGAGTCGCGCGATCCGGGCGGCGAGGTCGTCCAGCGGTTCGCCCCAGAACAGCTGAACGTCGGCCTCGGCCGCGGATACTCGCTCGGCCGCCTCGGAGGCGCCGCCGAAGTAGAGCGTCGGGTGTGGTCTACCGTCGACGGGGTAGGGGCGCGACGCCAGTGTCGACCCGTCGACCCGGAAGTGTTCGCCGTGGTAGCTGACGTCCTCGTCGGTCCACAGGCGACGGACCAGCTGGAGGAACTCGCGGGTGCGGGCGTACCGCTGGGCGGGATCAGCATTGCCGTCACCGTAGGCGGCGAGATGGTCCTGCCCGCTGACGATGTTCACCAGTACCCGGCCGCGGCTGAGCTGATCCAGGGTGGCGGCCGCGCTCGCGAAGTGCGCGGGCTGCCAATAGCCCGGGCGGATCGCGATGAGCGGCTTGAACGTGGTGGTCACCGCCGCCAGGGAAGCGGCCACGGTGAAGGTATCCGGCCGGCCCCAACCGGTGCCGATCAGGGCGCCGCCCCACCCGTGGGCCTCAGCGGCGAGGGCGAGCTCTGCCGAGTATTCGAGAGTCCCCCACCCGGCGGCGGTGTCGTCGCCCCGGTGACCGGGCTCGACGGTATTGGGGATGTACCAGAGGAACTCCGAGCTCATAGCGCTCCGTTTCGGTGTCGGTCTGTCGGATGTTGCGCGCGTGCAACCGGGCGGTGCCGCCTGGCGCCGGCCCGCCGCCTGGTCCACGGCCCTCGTGGCGAGCAGCGTCCTGTGATACTTGTCGCCGCGCGATCCGATCGGCGTGATCGAATCTGTCTGATCGAATCTGTCTGATCGAATCTCGATGATCGGATCGCAGGCCGCAGCTTCTCCGAAGACGCTGCGCTGCAACCGAATCGAGACCCGAGATGACAGGTGGGCAAGCATAGAGGCGCGGTGTCTCGATACCCGCGAATCTCGGCCGCGATCTGTGGACGGGCTCGGGTCGGAGCGTTCTCGACCGGGTTCGCTCAGCCCTCTCGGGCGGTCACCTCGGCCGAGGCGAGTGCCGGGATCGCGCGACCGCTGGTGCCGATCCTGCAGCGGCGCGGGCTGTTCCAGACCGGGTACGCCGAGCGGGCACTGCGGGGGCGGTACTCACCGACGCGCGGGAGTCAGGCGCTAAGTTGACTGTATGAGTGACACAGCCGGGAAGATCGCGTTCGTGCAGGCGACGTGGCATCGCAACGTCGTCGACCAGGCGCGCGTGGGGTTCACCGACCAGATCGGGCGGCTCGGCTACGCAACGGATCGGCTGGACTTCTTCGAGGTCCCCGGGGCATTCGAGATCCCGCTGGTCGCCAAGCGGCTCGCGCGAACCGGTCGGTATGCCGGCATCGTCGCTGCCGCGCTGGTGGTGGACGGTGGAATCTACCGGCACGAGTTCGTCGAGACGGCCGTGATCGACGGTCTGATGCGTGTGCAACTGGATACCGATGTGCCCGTGTTCTCGGTGGTGCTCACGCCACACCACTTCCACGAGCACGCCGAGCATGTCGAGTACTTCACCCGGCACTTCGTGCAGAAGGGTGCGGAGGCGGCTCGCGCGGCCGTCGCGACGCTCGAGGTGCACCGCGCCATCGCCCACGGCGAGTGACCCGGCCTGCGACGGGGCTCTAGCCGCTCTAGCCGAGGCCACGGCAGGTGCGGGCGCCGACCATCCGAGCGTGGTCGGGGCTGACCAAACGCCCCGTCGGACTGGCCGGAGCGTCACACGGAGTCGTAGAGGATTCGACGCACCTCGAGGTCGACCGCGCGGGTGAGTTCGTCCCCGGAGAGTTCCGTCAGACCCGTCGCGCCGAGCAAGAACGACTCGAACATCAACCACCCCAACCCCAGCGCGACGCTGTGCGCGGTGGCCAGGGCCGCGGCGCGCGGATCGGGGTGCGTCGTAGCAGCCTGCCGCAGGAGGACCTCCATCCCGGGGAAGCGCTGCTGCATGCGGCCGACAGGGTAGCCGTCGAGGCTGCAGCGCGCGATGACGGTGAGTTGGCGGCGTAGCCGCGGGTCCGTGCGGGCGGCCGTGCCCGGCGGGAGCCCGTCCACCCACTGCGCGCTGAGGCTGTCGAGGACGGCGCCGACAACCTGATCCTTGGTACCGAGGTGGCGGAAGACGAGCCCCTGATTGACTCCGGCGCGGTCGGCGATCTGGCGGATCGATGTCGCAGCCGGGCCGCGCTCGGCGAACAGATCGGTCGCCGCGGCCGTCACGGCGGCGATGACCGCGTCCCGCCCGACGGGGCCCGGGTCGGTACCGGATGCTCGATCTGCCGGATCTCCCGGGGCGGTCCTCGACGGATCTGTAGTCACATGGCTACACTAGCGTCCGCCACGGTGTAGTCGAGTGACTACACCAAACGGGCTGGAGGCTGAAGATGACCGAGACGATGTCGACAGGCGCGATCGCCGCCCCGCGGTTCACCCCGAGGGCGGCGCGGCTGCCGGGGTACGACCTGATGGTGGGGCCGTTCCTGCATCTGACCGCCGAGCGGGACCGGCTCGCCGCGCTCCGGTGGCAGAACTTCGACGTCCGCCCCGTGAGCGCGACCCTGGGCGCGGAGGTCCGCGGCATCGAGCTCGGCGCCGAACTGCCAGACGACGTGATCGACGAGATCCGACGCGCCCTCTTCGAGTACAAGGTGCTCTTCTTCCGCGACCAGCCGCTGACGCCGGATGGCCACGTGGCCTTCGCCAGCCGGTTCGGCGAACTCGACGTCCATCCGGCGCTGCCTGCGAACGGTGAGCGTCCCGAGCTGGTGCGGTTCGCCAAGGGAGCCGACATGGCCGGCTTCGAGAACACCTGGCATCACGACGTCACATGGAGTGATCGACCGTCGATGGGCGCTGTGCTGCATGCGATCTCGGTGCCCGATGTGGGCGGTGACACGCTCTTCTCCGACATGTACGCGGCATACGAGTCGCTCGGTGACGACCTCAAGGCACGGATCGAAGGGCTGTCGGCGGTGCACGACTTCACCCGTGCCTTCGGACTGGGGCGCAGTGCCGACGAGCAGGCGGCGATGCGGGCTGCGCACCCGTCGGTCGTGCACCCGGTCGTGTGCACGCATGCCGTGACCGGTCGCCGGCACCTGTACGTCAACCGGATCTTCACCGATCGGTTCGAGGGGATGACCGCCGAGGAGAGTCGCCCGCTGTTGGAGCAGTTGTGCCGGCAGGCCGACTACCCCGAGCACCAGGCACGCTTGCACTGGGAGCCCGATACCGTCGCCTTCTGGGACAACCGCGGCGTGCAGCACTATGCCACCAGCGACTACTTCCCGTACGTGCGGATCATGGAGCGCGCATCGGTGATCGGCGAGCGTCCGGTGGCCTGACGGTTCGCGTGTTCGTTCGGTGGCGCCGCGCCTGCCGGCACCGTCCACAACGTGATCCCGCTGACGGCACGGCAACTGCTATCCGATGGGCCCGAGCCGAATCCGACGCGGCGTTCACCCTTCGATACGGGGAGGTCGTTCCGCGGTCGGGAACGGCGATCCGCATCGACGGTCGCGGAATCTCGGGCGCTCACCTGCCACTTGCCACCTGCACCTGCCACCTGCACCTATACGGGGCGAGGAGCTCCTCGAAGGCGAGTACCACGCGAGTGTGGACACGCGGCTGTGCCGTCTCGGCCTTTGGTGATCCTTCACCAGCAGGCTGGGCGCTGCATGGATACTGACACCGCTTCATCCGAAGAGTGCGAGCCGTCGAGAGGGCTGTTGATGAATTCACCGTTGGATCCGGTCGCGACCGCGCGATTGGCGGAGGCCGGCAAGGTCTTCACGTCCGACCTCACGGTCGACGAGTTCGTCCTGCTCGAGACCGCGGGATTCGAGCCCCTGGGTCTCGTCATGGGAACGTCCGTCTACCACATCGGTTGGCAGCCGCAGCGGCGCCAGCAGAGTGAGGAACTCGGCGTTCTGACCGGCGCCATGTACACGGCGCGCGAGAACGCGATGTCGCGTATGCAGGCGGAGGCCGACAGCCTACAGGCCGACGGGATCGTCGGGGTGCGGCTGCAGTGGCGACGCCACGGAGCCTCCCCGGAGCACATCGAGTTCATCGCCGTCGGTACTGCGGTGCGGTTCGTCGCGCAGCCGGGCCGTTTCCGTCGACCCGACGGACACGCCTTCTCGTCGCACCTCTCGGGTCAGGACATGTACAAGCTCGCCCGGACAGGATACGCGCCGGTCGCCTTCGTGCTCGGCAACTGCGTGTATCACGTAGCAGCCCAGGGCTTCGTCCAGACGCTCGGGCAGATGGGGCGGAACATCGAGATGCCGCAGTGGACGCAGGCGTATTACGACGCCCGCGAGATCGCGATGTCGCGCATGCAGGCCGAGGCCGAGCGGGACCGCGCCACCGGGGTCGTCGGAGTGACCTTCGAGGCCTCGGAGTGGATCTGGGGGGAGCACACCATGGAGTTCTACGTCTCCGGCACCGCGGTGCGGCGGGTCGGCGAACCGAATCCCGTGACCCCCGACCCGGTGCTCGGCTTCTGATCGAGGCGCGGGCGAGATGGACCGATACGATCAGGCGGCGGCGACGACGATCCTCACCGGGGTGTTGCGGCAACCCGGTGGCGGAGCGACGGCGCTCCGCGCGTTCGCCGAGGTGCCCGGCGTCGCGTGCGAGTCCGTGGAGAGCGGGCGGCGTCTGCACCGGACACGGAGCACCGTTCTGCGAGTGGGCGACTGGGAGTTCACCGCGCCTGATGCGGGATACGAGGTCCGGGCACGTCACGTGATTCGAGGAATCGCCGTGCTCACCGAGACACCTCCCGCAGCAGAATGTGCGCAGCGCCTCGCCGCGGAACTGCTCGGGTCGGCAGAGCGCTTCGGCCCGGACGCTGATATCGCTACACAGGCCTCGCTGTACGCGCTCGCCACGATCACGGGTCGGTAGGCACGGGTCGGTAGGAGCCCGATTCCGTCGATACGAGCCATTCGGCCTGATCGTGGCGGACTCGGCGAGATGTCGGTTTCAAGGACGGTGGGCGGCTAGGCTCGGCCGGGTGAACGTCGATGTGACCCCTTTGCCCGGAATCGGTGTCCGGAAAGACTTCGAGCTCAGCACAGGCAGACGGGTCGGCGTGGTGTCACACCGCGACGGCACCGTCGACCTGATCCTGTCCGAGGCGGACGACCCCGATGCCTGTCGGGCCCAGGTCCCGCTGTCGAACGAGGAGGCGGGCGTCCTCGCCAACCTGCTCGGTGCGCCGCAGTTGGTGAACCAGCTGCGGGAGGAGCACCGGGACCTCGAGGGCATCAACACCAGGCAGATGCCGATCACCGCGGGCTCGCCCTACGACGGCCGCACCCTCGGCGAGACGCAGATGCGGACGCGGACCAAGGTGTCCATCGTCGCGGTGATGCGCGCCGGTCAGGTGCAGCCGTCACCGGGCCCCGAGTTCCTGTTCACCGCCGGCGATCTGCTCGTCGTCGTCGGCACCGCGGACGGTCTCGACGCCGCGGCGAAGATCCTGACGCACGGGTGAACCTCCACGCCGACCAGACCACGCTGGCACTGCTCGAACTCGGAGGTGTCTTCTTCGTCCTGGGCGTCCTCGGGCGTGTCGCCGGCCGGATCGGCATGTCGCCCATCCCGCTATACCTGATCGGGGGCCTCGCCTTCGGGCGGGGCGGCGTGATCCCGCTGGGGCAGGCCACGGAGTTCAGTCATGTCGCCAGCGAGATCGGCGTGGTGCTGCTGTTGCTGATGCTGGGCCTCGAATACACCGCTCCGGAACTGGTGACCGGCCTGCGCCGGTCCTGGCTGGCCGGACTGCTCGACCTGCTGCTCAACGCGACGCCTGGCGCCGTCGTCGCCCTGGCTCTCGGCTGGGGCCCGACCGGGGCCCTGGTGCTCGCGGGCGTCACGTACATCTCGTCGTCCGGCATCGCGGCGAAGGTGCTCAGCGATCTGGGCCGACTCGGCAACCGTGAGACGCCGGTCGTGCTGTCGGTCCTCGTGTTCGAGGACCTCGCGATGGCGGTGTACCTGCCGATCCTCACCGCGGTGTTGGCCGGCGTCGGCCTGTGGGGTGGCCTGCAGGCACTGATCGTTGCGCTGGTTGTGATCAGCGTCGTGCTGTTGGTGGCCCTGCGCTGGGGCCACATGGTCTCGGCGGTGATCTACAGCGACGATCGCGAGGTGTTCCTGCTGAAGCTGCTCGGATCGGCTCTGTTGGTGGCGGGTGTGGCGTCGTCGCTGCAGGTGTCCGCAGCAGTGGGTGCGTTCATGCTGGGCATCGCCATCTCGGGCTCGACGGCGCATACGGCTTCCCGCCTGCTGGAGCCGCTGCGCGACCTGTTCGCGGCCATGTTCTTCGTGGTGTTCGGGCTCAACACCGATCCGCGCGCGATCCCGCCGGTGCTCGGCTGGGCGATCGTGCTGGCCGCCGCGACGACGGTGACCAAGGTGGCGACCGGATGGTGGGCCGCCAGCCGGGCGGGGGTGCGGCGGATGGGTCGAGCGCGCGCCGGCGCGGCGCTGGTCGCGCGTGGCGAGTTCTCGATCGTGATCGCGGGCCTCGCCGTGGCGGCGGGCGCCGTCGACGGCCGCGTCGCGGCTCTGGCGACCACATACGTGCTGATCATGGCGGTGGTCGGGCCGATAGCCGCCCGCGTCGTCGAGCCTGCCGTGCGGTTGGTGCAGGGGCTGGGGTGGCCGGCCCGAGCTTGAGACGAATCGACCGGTGTCGAAACGGCCTCGCGTGCGAGCCGGAGCCGGGCGTGGGGGTGGAGCGCCATCATTGGTTCGGCGGGGCTCTCACCGCGCCGGTCTACGGCGGGCCGGTCGGCGATACCGGGGGCGCCTCACCGCCTAGCGTCGCGGACACTCTTGCGATCGGTCGATGAGCCGACTGATTACGGTGTGCTCCGTGTCTCTGCCGCTCAGAAGTGGGTGCCGCCGTCGATGCGGATCTCGGTGCCGGTGATGAAGGCACCGTCGGTGCTCGCCAGCAGTGCGACGACGCTCGCGACAGTCTCCGGGCCGGCGAAGCCCTGGCCGATCGCGGGGAGAAGCTTGCCGAACAGCGACAGGTCGGCGTCGGCGGGGAAGCCGGGGCCGACACTCTGGCGGCTCTTGCCGCTGCCGTCGGTCATCCCGGACGAGATCGAGCCCGGTTGCACCGCGGTGAAGCGGACGCCTTGCTTCGCATACTCGGCGGCCAGGGCGTGCGTCATCGACTGGATGCCGCCCTTGCTCGCCGCGTAGGCGGCCATGTACGGGTGTGCGAACGCGGCAGATGTGGAGCTGAAGTTGACCACAGCGGGATCGGTGCCCCCCAGCAGAGCCGGAATCGATTCACGGATCACCAGGAACGTCCCGATCAGGTTGACCCGCAGCACGGTCTCGAACTGCTCGAGTGTGGTCTCGTGAGTGTGTGAGGAGCGCAGGATGCCGGCCGCATTGACCAGCGCGTCCAACCCGCCGAGTGCTGCGAGTGCTTCGGCCACGCCGGTGCGGACCAAGGCCTCGTCGGCCACGTCGAGTGCGACCGTGGTCAGCCGTGCGGCGTCGTCGGCGCCGAGGGATGCGGCCTTCGCGACGGTGTCCGCGAGGCCATCCGCGCTGATATCGGCGGCGGCGACGAAGCCGCCCTCGGCGAGCAGTCGTAGCACGGTGGCTTGTCCGATGCCGGAGCCGCCGCCGGTCACGAGCGCTCGGCGTCCGTTGTAACGGCCGGGAACGATGGAGTCCATGATGTCGCCCTTCTCTGTATCGATGGCAGCATACGTCTATATGGCATAAACTGTCACGAATGTCCGAGAGGGATGCATCGCTCGTGGAGCGGCGTCGTCGGGCGACCGCGATGGACATCGCCCAGGCGGCCGCCGAGTTGTTCGCCGCGCGTGGATCGCGGGATACGACGGCCGAGGACATCGCGCAGGCCGCCGGGGTCGCGCCGCGCACGTTCTACCGGTACGCCCGCACCAAGGAGGAGGCGGTGGCGCCGCTGCTCGACGTGGGCGGGCAGCTGTGGCGGAACGCCTTGGCGGACAATCTGTCCCGGTTGCCGGTGGCCGACGCCATCGAGGCCGCGATCGCCGCCGTGCTCGCGCCCGGCGACCCCGCGACGGTGGCCGGCCTGACGCTTGCTCGTCGAGTGGTCGCCGCGGCCGCCGACGATCCCGCGCTGCGCTCGGTTTGGTATCGCGTCAACTGCGACTCCGAGTTCGAGTTGGCCCGGGTGCTCCGCGAGACCGGCGGACTCGCCGTCGAGCCTGCGCGCCTCACCGCGGCCGCAGCCACGCACGCCGTGCGGATCGCCTTCGAGCTGTGGGCCGCCGGCGGACCCTCGCCGGACCCCGATGGCGAGCCCGCTCTCGCGCAGATCGCGGTGCGCTGCTTCCGCGGCCTCGGTGGCGGGGTCGAAGGGCGGGCACGACCGACTGCGGATGCCGGTGGCGAGCCGGGGGCGGCGCCCGGCCGTGCGTGCCGGTGACGGACGCCGCGTTTCGCCCCAGGTTCACCGCTCCGCTGTTGTTGGGCGTGGTGCTCAACCCGGTCAACAGCTCGCTGCTCGCCACGGCGCTCGCGGGGATCGGCGCCGACTTCCACCGGGGGCCGGGCGCGGCCGCGTCCCTGATCTCGGTGCTGTATCTCTGCTGCGCCGTCGCGCAGCCCACGATGGGCAAGGCGGCCGCGGTGCTGGGGGAGCGGCGGGTGTTCGTCGCGGGCCTGCTGATTCTGCTGCTGGGCGGTGTGATCGGAACGACCGCACCGGTTTTCGAGCTACTGGTGGTCTCGCGCGCGCTGATCGGCATCGGTACATCCGCCGCGTACCCGACCGCGATGGCCCTGGTGCGCAGGCGTGCCGACAAGTTCGGGACGGGCGTACCGAACCGGGTGCTGGGGAATTTCGCCATCGCCGGTCAGGTGATCGCTGTGCTCGGGCTCCCGATCGGTGGCGTCTTGACAGGTGTGTTCGGCTGGCGCGCGGTCTTCTTCGTCAACGTTCCGATGGTCGCGGTGGCGCTACCGCTGGTCTGGTTCGGCGTGCCCCGAGACGGTCCGTCCGTGGTGGCCGGCGGGCGGATCGGGGGCCTGCTGCGGGCAGTCGATATACCCGGTATCGCGCTGTTCGCGGCGACGGTCGTGGCACTGCTGCTGTTCGTCTCCGGTGTGCGGCACCCCGTCTGGTGGTTAGCGGTTCTGGCCTGCGGCGCGATGGTCGCGCTCGTCGCCTGGGAGCAGCGAGCGTCGTCGCCGTTGATCGACGTGCGGATGCTCGCGTCGCACCCTCCGCTGGTGCGGACGTACCTGCGGCAGGCCCTCGGCTCGCTCGGGAACTACCTGGCGATGTACGGGCTGAGCCAGTGGATGGAGGGCGCCGCGGGTTACACCGCCGCGCAGGTGGGGCTGCTGCTGGTTCCGCTGTCGGCGCTGAGCATCGTGGTGGCTCGGGTGAATTCGAGCCACGGCTGGGTGCGGGGGCCGCTGCTGGGTACCGGGGGCGCGTTCGCTGCCGCAGGCGCGCTGATGCTCGGCATGGACCACCGATCGCCCGTCGCGCTGCTCCTGCTGATGTCCCTGCTGCTCGGCGTGGCGGACGGGCTGAGCGGCTACGCCAATCAGACGTCGCTGTACGTGCAGTCGCCTGCCGATCAGGTGGGTGTCGCAGCGGGGCTGTTCCGGACGTTCGCATACTTCGGCGCGATCGCGTCGTCGAGCCTGATCGGCATCGCGTTCGGCTCCCGCGTCACCGACGCGGGCTTCCACGTCATAGCCTGTGTCATCGTCGGACTGGGCGGCGCGTTGGTGGCGATGACGGTGGCGGACCGCGCTATCCCGCGGACGGCCGGGGTGTGAGGTAGCGCCCGGTCTGCATCGAGTCGCCGTAGCCGTCGACGAACCGCCCGCCGCGGAATACGATCCGGCCGGCGATCGCGGTGGCCACGACGGCGCCGTCGTTACGGTTCACCATGCGGGAGAGCCCGCCGAAGAAGTCGACGGTCGACTCGTGGTACGCGTCGACGCTGTCGTCCAATCCCGCGGGATCGACGATCACGAGGTCGGCGCGGTCGCCCACGCGCAGATACCCCACGTCGAGTCCCAGCCACGACCCCAGCTCGCCGGTGAGGCGGTGCACCGCCTCGGTGAGCGAGAGGACGGGCGCGCCCGCGTTCTGGGCGTCGAGCATCCGTTTGAGGAAGCGCAGGCCGAAGTTGTAGAACGCCATGTTCCGTAGGTGGGCACCGGCATCGGAGAAGCCCATGTGCACGTTCGGGTCGCGGGCGATCCGGTCGAGGACCGCGGGACGATGATTGCCGACCGTCGTCGTCCACCGGACGCTACGCTCGCCGTTCTCGACCAACACGTCGAGGAACGCGTCGAGTGGCTCGATGCCGCGCTCCTCGGCGATCTGCCCGAAACTCTTGCCGATCATCGATGCGTCCGGGCACTCGACGATCCGCGCGTCATAGAAGTCCTTGTGCCACAGTCCCGGCATGTGTCGTTTGACCGCGAACTCCCGGCGGAACCTGCGCCGGTACGCGACGTCGGCGAGCAGCCGGTTGCGCTCGAGCTGGTCGCGCAGGTGCAGCGCGGCCGTGCCCGCGCCGAACTCCTCGAACACGGGTAGATCGATGCCGTCCGAGTACAGGGTGAACGGCACCGGCAGATGTTGGAATCGCACGCGAGACCGGAACACGGCGTTGCCCAGCGCGGCGGCGTACCGGATGACCAGGTGCGCACCGGGCGCGGACTTCGAGTCGGCGGCCACCAGCAGCGTGACCGGCACCGCGTCGGAGCGGCGCCGGAACCTGGTGCCGGAGGCCATGAAGAACATCACCGCGGTGAGCGGGTTCTTGATGTTCGGCGCGCTCTGCAGGACACGGTGTCGCTTCCGCAGCACCGAGACGAGGCGCCAGCGCTCGTGCCACCGTGCGTACGTCGACGGCAGCGCGCGGGAGCGGAAGCGGTCACCGTCGAGCTTGTCGATCGGGGAGTCCATGCCGGACAGGCCGAGCATCCCCGCCGCCAGCGCGCGGTCGAGCAGTTCCGCCATGCGGTCGAGTTCCGCGCGTGTGGGAAACGTCCAGGTGTCGGTGGCCCGCCCCAACCCCATCACTGCGGCCCGCAGGTCGGAGTGGCCGAGGAACGACGCGACGTTGGGCCCCAGTGGCAGTGCGTCGATCACCTTCACGTACGACTCGGGGCCGTCCCAGGCGGGGGCCTCGTGGAGGGCGCGCAGGACGTGCTGGCGCGGTACGGCCTCGACGCGGCTGAACAGATCGGCGGCGTCCTCGGGACCCGAGTACACAGTGGACATCGAGCAGCAGCCGAGCACCACCGTGGTCACACCGTGGCGCACGGACTCGTCGAGTCCCGGGTTGAGCAGGACCTCCGCGTCGTAGTGGGTGTGGATGTCGATGAAACCTGGCAGGACCCAACTGCCCGCTGCGTCGATCACCTCGGGGCAGTCTGCAGCGTCGAGCGGGGTGTCGGACGCCGTCGCGACGCGTCCGTCCCGAACGCCGAGGTCTGCGATCCGCGGTACACCGCCGGTGCCGTCGAACCACAGACCACGGCGGATGACGATGTCGAACTCGGACGGTGCTTCCGAAGGCATCCCTCCACAATGCAGCACGAACCTATGTGCCGGGGTGTCTGTTCGGGGGAGGGGCGGGGATACCGGCTATGGTCGCGCTGGGTTGCAACAGAAAGGGCTTGCGTGGGCGTGCGATACGAGTACTTCGCGGCGGCGGACGACGGTGCCGCCGCTGCGGTCGTGGAGACCGGCTTGGGCCTGGTGCGCGGGGCGACGGACGTCGGGTTCGTTCCCGGCGCGCCGGTGCTCGGACCCGACCCGGTCAGCGAGCTGACCGGCCTCGAGGCGATCCTGCTCGGCCTCGACGATGCGGCGGCGCTCGACCTGATCAGCCGGCCCGACTGCGGGCGGTGGATCGCGGGGGAGCCGGACGCGATGTTCGTGGTCACCGTCGCGCGCGGCACCGTCGACGCCCTGCTCGCCGCCGACCACGACACCTTGGCTGCGGCAGTAGAACCGTGGTCGCGGATCGAGGAGTTCTACGGTCAGTGGCCGCCCGCGATGTTGCTCGCCGTGGCGGAGGCCATCCGCGCGCTGTTCGCGGGCGCCGAGGCAGACGGCGTGACGCCCTACGTGCTGATCTCCCTGTAACCCCGACGGCTAGGGCCCCGACGGTCACCGTCGGGGCCCTACGTCGCGGAGCGGTTAGTCCAGCGCGGAGCGGTTAGTCCAGGTAGTCGCGGAGCACCTGCGAGCGGGAGGGGTGGCGCAGCTTGGACATGGTCTTCGACTCGATCTGGCGGATCCGCTCGCGGGTCACGCCGTAGACCTGGCCGATCTCGTCCAGGGTGCGCGGCTGGCCGTCGGTGAGGCCGAAGCGCAGCCGGACGACACCGGCCTCGCGCTCGGACAGCGTGTCGAGGACCGACTGCAGCTGGTCCTGCAACAGCGTGAACGACACCGCGTCCACCGCGACCACGGCCTCGGAGTCCTCGATGAAGTCGCCGAGCTGGCTGTCGCCCTCGTCGCCGATGGTCTGGTCGAGCGAGATCGGCTCACGCGCGTACTGCTGGATCTCCAGCACCTTCTCGGGCGTGATGTCCATCTCCTTGGCCAGCTCCTCCGGGGTGGGCTCGCGGCCCAGGTCCTGGAGTAGCTCGCGCTGGATGCGGCCGAGCTTGTTGATGACCTCCACCATGTGCACCGGGATGCGGATGGTGCGGGCCTGGTCGGCCATCGCGCGGGTGATCGCCTGCCGGATCCACCAGGTGGCGTACGTGGAGAACTTGTAGCCCTTGGTGTAATCGAACTTCTCGACGGCGCGGATCAGGCCCAGGTTGCCCTCCTGGATCAGGTCCAGGAACGCCATGCCGCGGCCCGTGTAGCGCTTGGCCAGCGACACGACGAGGCGCAGGTTCGCCTCGAGCAGGTGGTTCTTCGCACGGTTGCCGTCGCGCGCGATCCAATTCATGTCGCGACGCACGCCGATCGGCGGCTTCTCGCCGCGCTCGGCCCACTCGTTGATCTTCTGTACCGCGTAGAGGCCGGCCTCGATCCGCTTGGCGAGCTCGACCTCCTCCTCGGCGTTGAGCAGCGCGACCTTGCCGATCTGCTTGAGGTACGCGCGGACCGAATCAGCCGAGGCGGTGAGCTCGGCGTCCTTGCGGGCCTGGCGCAGGGCCTCCGACTCCTCCTCGTCCCACACGAAGTCGCCGGACGCCTTGTCCTTCTCGGACGGCTCCTCGACCTCTTCGGTGTCGGCCGGCGCCGGCTTGGTGACCGCGCCCTTCGGCTCCGGCGACTCGACGTCGTCGTCGCCGTCGAGCGCGAGATCCGTCTCGTCCTCGGACAGGTCCGTGGGATCGGGTTCGCCGTCGAGCAGCTCGCCGTCGACCTCGTCCTCGTCGCCCTCGCCCTTGGTCGCGGCCGACGTCGCCTTCTTGGCGGCGGCCTTCTTGGCCGTCGTCTTCTTAGCCGGGGCCTTCTTGGCCGTCGTCTTCTTAGCCGCTGCCTTCTTGGCCGGCGCCTTCTTGGCTGCGGTGGCTCGCTTGGCGGGGGCCTTCTTCGCCGGCGCCGCGGCGGCCCCGGACGTGGCCGACGCCACCGGCGCCGCCTGTCCCGAGGTCGCAGCCGCGCCGGAGAGCGCAGCCGTCCCTACGGCGCCGTTCCCCGCCAACTGTGCGGATGGACCGGTATCAGTCGCTACCACTTACGCCCTTTCGTACCGATCTGAGAAATCTGCACCCGGCCGGGGCCCGCCGGAGCGCAGTCGCATCCGCTGGCTGTGGGCGCGCGCTCGGTGAGCAAGGACCGGGGTTTGACCCGGCGTTGCGCCGCCGGGACCACCATTGTAACGATTCGGCCGCGGGTGGGTGTCACGCCTGGGCCTGAGCGGCCATCGCAGCGCCCACGATTCCCGCCGTGTTGAGCAGCGTCGCGGGCACGACGGGCGTCGACACCTCGAGCATAGGGATCCATTTGTCCGCCTTGCGGCTGATGCCGCCGCCCACGATGAACAGGTCCGGCCAGAACAGCTTCTCGTACTCCCGGATCACGCGGGAGAGCTGCGCGGCCCACTTCTCGTACGTCCAGCCCTTCGCGTCCTTGACCGAGCTCGCGGCGCGGTGCTCGGCCTCCTTGCCGTCCACCTCGAGGTGTCCGAGCTCGGTGTTGGGGACCAGCACGCCCTTGTGGATCAGCGCGGAGCCGATCCCCGTTCCCAGGGTCAGCAGGATCACCACGCCGCTCACGTCGTTGCCCGCGCCGTACTTGTCCTCGGCGAGTCCCGCAGCGTCCGCGTCGTTGATGACCGTCACCTGACGGTTCAGGCTTGCGGCGAACAATGCGTTCGCGTCGGTCCCGATCCACCCCTGGTCGATGTTGGCCGCCGAGCGCACCGTGCCGTTGGTGACGACCGCGGGCACCGTCACGCCCACCGGGCCGGTCCAGCCGAAGTTGTCCACGACCTCGCGTACCGCCCCGGCGCACGCTCCCGGAGTGGAGGGATGCGGCGTGAGCACCTTGAATCGCTCTCCGACCAGGTGACCCGTGTCCAGGTCCACGATCCCGCCCTTGATCCCGCTACCGCCGATGTCGACGCCGAATCCGTGGTTGTCGCCCATGACGCTCATCGCTCCCTGTCGTGAGTTGCCCGCTCGAACGGCGTGTTGCCGCCCGACCCACCCTCGGCGCCTCGAACCTGCCGCACCGCCGGTCGGGTGCCAAGTTACCGTGGATTGTGATGCGATGGGGCCCGTGAATCCCTATGCCGGACAGGTAGAGCCCGCGCGGCTCGAGGACATCGCCGTCACCGTCGCCCGCGAGGCCTCCGATCGAGCCCGTCTGCGCCGTGCAGAAGTGTTCGGCGTCGGCGCGTACACGGCCGACGGCTCGGCCGCCCAGGACCCGGTGCGGGCCAAATCGACGCCCACGGACCCCGTCACCGTCGTCGACACCGAGACCGAGGAGTTCGTGCGTGCCCGCCTCTCGCAGCTGCGGCCGGGCGATCCCGTTTTCGGGGAGGAGCAGGGCGACGGGGGCGGTGTGCCGGCTCGGGGTGATGTCCGCTGGGTGGTCGATCCGATCGACGGCACGGTGAACTTCCTGTATGGAATCCCGGCGTACGCGGTCTCGGTCGCGGCGCAGATCGACGGTGTGTCCGTGGCGGGTGCGGTCGCCGACATCGCCGGCGGCACGGTGTACTCCGCGCACCGCGGCGGTGGGGCCCGGGAGCTGCGGCCCGGCGTGGAGCCCCGGACGTTGGCCGCGAACCCGATCACCGACCTGGGCCTCGCCCTGGTCGCGACAGGATTCGGCTACCAGGCGGCCCGGCGGCGCCGGCAGGCCGCTGTGCTCGCGCAGTTACTGCCGCAGGTGCGCGACGTGCGGCGGGTGGGGTCGGCGGCGCTCGACCTGTGCATGGTCGCGGCGGGGCGAGTCGACGCGCACTACGAGCACGGGCTCAGCCCGTGGGACTGGGCCGCGGGCGGATTGATCGCGGCCGAGGCGGGTGCGATGGTGACGGTGCCCGCCCCGGACAGCACCAGCGCGGACGGGTTCCTGACTTTCGCCGCGGCGCCGGGCGTGGCCACGGCCCTCATCGACGCCCTGCGGGCGGCCGGCGGTCTCGAGGCGCTCTGAGCGCGCCGTCCCCGGCGTTCGGGATCAGCTGCAGGTCTGGTTGTGGACCGCGGCGACGAGGGCGGGGTTCGCGCCACCGTCACCGTCGCTGGCGGCGCTCGCACGCAGCGTGCGCAGCACCTCCTGCGCGTCCGTGGACGGGTCGATGTCGGTGAAGTAGGTACCGAGCACCAGGTCGACACTCTGGTCGCGCCGCCCGTCGTCGATCAACTGTGCGCACGGCGCGACGATCCACACCGATGCAGCGGCGGCGCGGCCGGCGTCTCCGAACCGGATCTGTGCCTGGCAGGCCATGTCGTTGGCGGGGTAGACGGTGTCGTCGCCGTACCCGGCCGTCCCAGGTGTGGTGAAGCCGTAGTCCTTGAGCTTGTCCATGATGGTCTCGGCGAGACCGTTCTGGTCCGAGGCGTTGAGTACCCGGACCGTGGTGTTGGCCAGCGGCGCGGGCCGGACCGGCACCATGTCGGCAGAAGACACCACCTCGAAGCGCGCGGGTGGCTTCGTGGCCGGCTTGCCCGCTGCGGCGGGCTGTGCCGCGGGGGGAGCGGGGCACGACACCGGTGCCGCGACCTGCGTCTGGCGGGTGAGGGCCACGCCCCACATGATGATCCCGACCACGGCCAGCACCACCACCACGATCAGGACCGGGTAGGGATTGCGCCGCCGCCACGGCTGCCCCTGTCGGTCGAGGCGATGAGCGAAGGCGGTGATCTGGGAAACCACGCGGCCAGTGTAGGGCGTGTCCCGCACTTGCCGCGTGAGGCGCCACCGCCGGCCCTTCCCACGCGTGACGGCGCGGGGGAATCAACCGCCGTGCGGCCGCGTTACACGCTGCGCCGCGGGGTGGGAACCCGATGCGGGGCGCGCTCGCGGCGGTGGAGACAGTCGACATACCCGGGGAACCGGGCGTGTCGCTTGGAATCCGGGAAGGTATGAGCTACAGTACGGGCCGCTCGGCGGACCGATGGCCTACCGGGACCCGACGATCTCGGGTCGCCGCGTCGGCCGCAGCAAGGGATGGGGATCAATTATGGCTACTGATTACGACGCTCCGCGTCGCACCGAGTCCGACGAGATGTCGGAGGACTCACTGGAAGAGCTGAAAGCGCGCCGCAACGAGGCGCAGTCGGGTTCGGTCGATGTCGACGAGAGTGAGACCGCGGAGTCGTTCGAACTCCCCGGCGCCGACCTCTCGGGCGAGGAACTGTCGGTACGGGTCGTGCCCAAGCAGGCCGACGAGTTCACATGTACGAGCTGCTTCCTCGTGTACCACCGCAGTCGGCTCGCCGTCGAGAACGGTAACGAGCTCATCTGCGTCGACTGCGCATGACGATGTGAACAGGCGTCGTCGCGAACGGCGACGCCTGTCGAGCGGTCAGGCCAGCGTGGTCGCGGTGGGGATGTGCGCGAGGATCTTCTCCGGGTGCCGAGTGGACACCATCCAGTAAGGCGTGGGGTCCTCGGGGTCGTCGAGGACCAGCACGACCAGCGTGCCGACCCAGCCTTTGTGGAACAGGAAGGCGGCCGGGTCGAGCTGACGGCCCATGGCCGCGGTCTTGGCGCTCTTCGGCACCGCCGCGGCCCGGGTGATCAACTCGACGGGTAGGTGCGCGTTGCCCGCCCACACCTCGCCGTCGCGCACCTCGACGGTCGCGCGGCTCATCGACCACAGCAGCACAACGGACAGCGCAGCGAGGGCCGCGTACACCGCCGCGACCCACGCGGCGCCACGGGCGGCGAGCTGTACCTCGTACCCGATCAAGGCGACGGCGACCCCTGCGCAGGGCCACCAGTACCAAGGGACGTACAGGCGCTCACGGTAGTTCGAACTCACGGCGACCAGCGTAGTCTGCTGCCCATGGTGAGTCAGATTCCCGTGCTGCGCCTCGACCGGGGCCTGCCCCTGCCGAAGCGCGCGCACCCCGGCGACGCCGGCATCGACCTGTACTCCGCGATCTCGGTCCGGATCGATCCCGGCCGCCGCACCCTGATCCCCACCGGCGTCGCTATCGCGCTTCCCGAGGGCACCGTCGGGCTGATCCACCCGCGTTCCGGCCTGGCCGCCAAGCACGGCCTGACGATCGTCAACACGCCCGGCACCGTCGACGCGGGCTACCGGGGCGAGATCAAGGTGTGCCTGATCAACACCGACCCCGACGCCGCCGTGGACATCAAGCGCGGCGACCGCATCGCCCAGCTCCTGGTACAGCAGGTGGAGCTGCCGGCCGTGGTGGAGGTCCCGTTCCTGGACGACAGCGTCCGGGGGACCGGCGGTTACGGCTCGACCGGCGGGCACGCGAGCCTCGACCCGGCAGGCACCTAGACTGGTCGGGTCCGCACGGGGCCCGTGCCCACCCCACGAGTGTCAAGGAGCGTCATGGCCTTCGGTCGCCGCAAGTCCCACAAGCCGGCCGGTGCCGCCACGTCGGCGAAGTCGAGTGTCGACCCCTATTCGGGGATCGGGCAGCCCGAGCGCGTCGTCCACACCCCGGCGCCCGCCACCGTCGCCACCAAGTCGCTGGGTAGCGGCGAGGGCCCGTACGACTTGGCCGAGCTCGTGGACACGGCCACACTGCTCGACGGGCGCCTCGATCTCGGCGCACTCGTGTTGGCGCTTCCGCCCGAGGCGCAGCTGCAGGTCGAGATGGGACCCGACGGTGCCCCCGCCGGCGTGCACATCGACACCCCCGTCGGACGGGTGACGCCCGGTGCGTTCGCCGCGCCGAAGTCGGGCGGCCTGTGGCGCGAGGTGGTCGGCGAGATCGCCGACTCCCTGCGGAGCAACGGCGCGCAGGTGACCATCGAGGACGGCCACTGGGGCCGCGAGATCGTGGGCCGCAGCCCCGGTGCGGTGGTGCGCTTCATCGGTGTCGACGGTCCCCGCTGGATGGTGCGGTTCGTGGTCACCGCCCCCGAGGGCATGGCGGACCAGGCCGCACAGATCGCCCGGACGATGCTCGCGGAGACCGTGGTCCGCCGCGGCACCGATCCGCAGCCCGCTCGCGATCACCTCGACATCCAGCTCCCGGCCGACCTCGTCGCGCACCTGCAGGCGACCATCGCGCAGCAACAGGCGGAGGCAGCCGCTGCTGCGGCTGCGCAGGCGCCCGCCGCGCTGCGCCAGCCCAACCAGGACCGGTTGACCCGCGGCTCGGCCCTGTCCCGCCTGCAGCAGGGGCTGTAAGCGCTACCTGCGCGGGTCCCATCCGAGCGCCTGTACGGCTGCCCGGCCCAGCGCGGTCGCGTCGGTCCCCAGCTCCGCGAGGTCGACGGTGACGTGCGTCGCCGAGGGCAGCGCGGCTGCCCACTCAGCGGCCACCGCCTCGGGGTGCACGGCATCGCCGCGCGCTCCGATCACCACCGTCGGCATCGTGACGCGGCCGAGCTCCGTCACCGTCGGGCCTCGGTAGGCACCGGCCTCCCGTAACGCTGCCGCGAGGAACGCTCCGTGGGCCGCCCACGAGCGGGTCAGCTCGCGCGCGAGCCACGGCGGACTGCCCGCCTGCATGGCGGCGATCGCCGCCTGCGCGCCATCGACGTCGACCGCGTCCGCCGTCGCCTGTGCCGCCAGAGCTGCCGGCGCGTCCCCCGGCTCCCCGCACCACGGTGCG